>WGFD01000001.1 GCA_015492395.1 Deltaproteobacteria bacterium
CAATACGACCGGAATCGCCGCCTTCTGAATCGGACTGGGGGCACGGAACCCGGCTTCCTTCAATCCCTTCATTATCCCGCTGTCCAGTGGGAATTCTTCAAATGTTTCTTTGATGCTTTCGTCGGTTGTCATGGTATACCTTTCTGGAAACCTTTATTTACGGAGATCTGTATGGCAAACCGACCTGTTTCCGGCACCAAGCTTGGACCCGGTGTGGGGAAAGATGGCCTCATCCGTTGATAGGGGCCGCCGCGGCTTTAAATTTCTCCTGTAACGGCTGGTGCGATTTGCGTCTTCGAAGTCAAGAGAGAGGATGCAAAACAGGGGGAAGTAAAACCACTATGGTCTGATCTGTCACTACGATTTACCGTTTGATCAATTATATGTCCTTCGCCGGTCAATAGCAAGACAATAATGTCTGAATTCCGGAAATTGTAAAAGCATACCCTACGGTTGTGCCGCGGAGGTCCCTGCGGAAAGGGTGGATGGATCTTATTTTATGGACTAAATGTGCCTGAATGGAATAAAATACCCCGAATTTTATAAAATCTTTCCGCTCTCCAGAGGAAGGCCTTAGGTCCTCTCTGCGGGGATGCCGGAGAGTTATATCTGTACTATCCAAGGAGACGTTGACGATGAAAAACCATTTGCGCATGTATATGACGATCTTGGGTGTCCTTATCTTTCTGTCAGGTTGTTCGTCCGCCCTGTCGACGAACGTGAAAGCCCCGGGACCTGATCCGGCCGTAGTGACCGTAGTGTCCCCCGTTCCAGCCGACGAGAAGGATGACGCGGTCGTGGATTCGGAAGGTGACGGCGGGATCAGTGGCGATTACCTGTACCGCGGTCCCGATGAGAAGGCCGGCTATACAGTTGAAGCAGGCGGCGAGATGCACTCACAGGAAGAGGACGGCCTATCTTCGGATGGTGAAAGGGTACCTCATTCCGGTGAGTTGGTGGAGCCTCCGGATCCTCAGGTGTACCTTGATGCCGCCCTGGAGCTCTATGAAGAATCCCAGGAATATTGGTCTTCAGACAACCTTGAAAAGTCCATCGAGAGCCTTGACGAGGCATACAGAAACATCTTGAGTGTCAGCGCCGAAGACAATCCTGAACTGGTCCGGCAGATCGACAACCTGAGATACATGATTTCGAAACGGATACTTGAGATTTACACATCAAGGCATACCGCCGTCAAGGGCAGCAGCAAGGCCATCCCTCTTACCATGAACGCCCACGTCGAGAGGGAGATAAGGCGGTTCCAGGGCGTGGAGCGGCGGTATCTCGTTGAATCGTTCAAGCGCTCCGGCATGTATCGGAAAAAAATCGTGGAGGCGCTGAGCGAGGCCGGATTGCCTGAAGAACTGTCGTGGTTGCCGCTCATCGAGAGCGGCTTCAAGGTGAGGGCCTTTTCGCGTGCAAGGGCTCTCGGGCTGTGGCAGTTTATTCCGTCCACCGGATACAAGTTCGGGCTGCACAGGGATTCATGGATCGACGAGAGGTTGGATCCGGAAAAGTCAACGAAGGCCGCCATCTCCTATCTGAAGGAGCTGCACAACATTTTCGGAGACTGGATGACCGTCCTTGCGGCATACAACTGCGGTGAGGGAAGAGTCCTGAGATTGATACGCAGCCAAAAGATCAATTATCTCGATAATTTTTGGGATCTCTACGAGAGACTTCCCCGGGAGACAGCCCGTTATGTCCCCAGGTTCATCGCCGTGCTTCATATAATGAAGAATCCCGCCAAGTACGGTTTCGATCTTGAAAAACCGTACGACCCTATACCATACGAGATCGTGACGGTGGAAAAACAGATGCACCTCAAATCGGTAGCGCGGAAATTGGGGGTGGATTATGGGCTGCTCACGGCGCTCAATCCCGAACTTCGCTACAAGGTTACGCCTTCGACACCTTACGATCTCAAAGTTCCCGAAGGGATGAGGCAGCTGCTGCTGGCCCAACTCGATGAAATCCCGGAATCGTCACTGCCGAAGAGAGCTTACAGGTATCATTATGTCAGAAAAGGTGAGACCCTTTCCCAGATTGCAAAGAGATACCATACCTCGGTGTGGAGGATAGCCGAGGCGAATGGCATCAGGAAGAAACATCTCATCAGGGTGGGGCAGAGATTGAAGATCCCGGTGAAAGGCGCCAAAAAGAGCAGGGTGCTCGGTTCGAAGATGGAACTGGCGGCCGACGGAACCTATCGCGTGAAGAAAGGTGACTCACTCTGGCTCATCGCCAAGAAGTTCAAGACGACCATGGAGGAACTCAAGGAGTTGAACAACCTGAGATCGACGACTCTCTATGTCAATCAGATATTGAAGGTTTCGAAACTGTAGATCCGCAGGAGAGTGGAAGGCGCCGTACCGCATGGGAGCGAGTCCTCAGGTCCGGTCTATGTCTTGGGGAGTGTAACCCCGCGCTGGCCCTGGTATTTCCCACGCCGGTCCCTGTACGATATGTCACACTCCTCGTCCGATTCAAAAAAGAGCACCTGGGCCACCCCCTCGTTGGCGTAGATCTTGGCCGGCAGGGGAGTTGTGTTGGAAAACTCGAGGGTGACATACCCTTCCCATTCGGGTTCGAAGGGTGTCACGTTGACGATTATTCCGCATCTGGCGTATGTCGATTTTCCCAGGCAGATGGTCAGCACATTGCGGGGAATGCGGAAGTACTCGACGGTACGGGCCAAGGCAAAAGAGTTCGGGGGGATTATGCATACATCCCCCCTGAAGTCAACGAAGGAGGTTGGACAGAAGTTCTTCGGGTCGACGATGGCGCTGTTGATGTTCGTGAAGATCTTGAATTCGTCGGCGCATCTGATGTCGTAGCCGTAGCTCGAGGTACCGTAACTGACCACCCTTCGGCCGTCCACCTCCTTGATCTGACCAGGCTCAAAGGGTTCGATCATGCCATGATTTTCCGCCATTCTACGGATCCACTTGTCGGATTTTATCGACATTTCCCATCCTCCGGTCCGCTCGATGCACCTCTTGTGCCGGGTGGCCCAACGCATCGCCCCCCGTCTGCCTTTCCGTCTCCGTTTCCGGAGTGACGATGTATCTGATGAATAATATTCAAAATTTCAGCACTTGGAATAGCCGCACCCCCTGCATGTGAGGCATCCTTCCACGAATTCGATCATATGCCCGCATTCCGGACATTCCGGACATACACCCATGTCGACCGAGTCGGCATTGAGCACAGCTTCCGTGTATCGAAGAGCATTGGTGGCCGGAATGGGATCGACGGCCATGAAGGAGGCCGTCTCTTCATGCATATTTCCCTGCGCCTGCGCCACCTTGCCGCTACCGTTACCGTTTTTGATGTACTTCTCGAGAACCTGACCGATTGCGTCTGGACAGGAGAGGACGGCGTTTTTGCCTATCCCGAGCGGAACAGGGCAACGGACGCCGCGCATCTGGTCTACGATGGACTCCGTCTTAACGCCGGCCCGCAGCGCAAGGGAGATGAGCCTCCCAATGGCCTCGGAATGTGAGTTTATGCACCCTCCCGATTTTCCCATTCTCGTAAATATCTCGCATAGTCCCTCTTCGTCCTCATTGACGGTGACGTACAGGTTGCCGCATCCGGTAACGACCTTTTCCGTTCTGCCGTATGTGACGGCCGGCCTTTCCCTGGGAGCTATTATCTCGTCCGGTTGGAGATGGGCCTCGTGCTTCTCCTCTTTCTTCTCCTTCTTGACGGACAGAACCTGATTTTCCCGGCTGCCGTCACGGTATATGGTGATTCCCTTGCATCCCATCTTGTAGGCGAGCATATAGGCCTTTTCGATGTCGGAGACACTCGCCTCGTGATGGAAATTGATGGTCTTTGATACGGCGTTGTCGGTATACTTCTGGAAAGCCGCCTGCATCCTGATGTGCCACTCCGGTGTTATGTCGTGCGCCGTGACGAAGATCTTCCTAACATGTTCGGGAACTTCCGTCATGCTCTGTACACTCCCTTTTGCGGCGATCTTTTTCATCAGATCGACGGTGTAGAACCCCTCCCTCATAGCCATTTCCTCGAAGAGGGGGTTTACTTCGGGAAGCTCGTCATTGTCCATCACATTTCTGACATAGGAAATGGCGAAGAGCGGTTCGATGCCGCTGGAACAGCTGGCTATAATGGAGATGGTCCCCGTCGGGGCAATAGTCGTCATTGTCGCGTTTCTGAGTTTTACGGAACCCTTGCCCTTGTCGTATATACTTCCCTTGAAGTTGGGGAAGGGGCCCCTCTTTTC
>WGFD01000002.1 GCA_015492395.1 Deltaproteobacteria bacterium
GATAAGGGCATATGGGATGTAAAGAGGTTTCTCTCCGGATACCACAACGTCCCACTGGACAGAGTGAATGATCACCTTTATGTATACACGGCCGAGACCTCCGTGAAGCATCTCTTCAAGGTTTCGGCCGGTCTTGACTCTATGGTCATGGGTGAGCCGCAGATATTGGGGCAGGTCAAGGATGCCTACAGCTACGCCCTCCAGCATAAGGCGGCAGGAGTAATAATAAACAAACTCTTCCATAAGGCATTCTCCACCGCAAAGAGGATAAGGACTGAGACCAGGATAGGTTCGAGCGCCGTCTCTATAAGTTATGCCGCAGTTGAACTGGCCAGGAAGATATTCGGTGCTCTGGAAAGCAAGATTGTGATGCTTATAGGTGCGGGGGAGATGGCCGAACTGGCGGCTAAGCACCTCCTCTCCAATGGCGTACGGAAGATAATAGTCGCCAACCGTACCTATGAGAGGGCGGTGGATATGGCCCGTGACTTTATGGGCACTCCTATCATGTTCAGGGAGTTCGTACACTACCTGAAGGATATAGATATAGTAATAACCTCCACAGCCGCGCCGCGCTTCATAATCAGACCCGACCAGATAAAGGAGGTAATGAGAACGAGAAAGAACAGGTCCATGTTCTTCATCGACATATCCGTTCCGAGGAATATAGACCCACTTGTCAACAGCATAGGCAACGTGTATCTCTATGATATCGATGATCTTTCGGGAGTCGTCGAGGCCAATCTGAAAGAAAGGACGAAAGAGGCGGAGTCGGCCGAGATCATCGTTGATGAGGGTATAGGCGAATTCTACCGCTGGGTCAAATCACTGGATGTCGTTCCCACCATAATATCGTTGAAGAACAGACTGGAGGAGGTGAGGGCCGCTGAATTCAACAAGGCCCTGTCGTCCATTAGGAATATAGAGGACAAAGACTTAAAGGTGCTGGAAGCCATGACCATAGCGATAATCAACAAGGTGCTCCACACCCCTGTCATGCATCTCAAGAGCGGAGCGAATGAGGTAGATGGCGACCTTTATATAGAAGTGGTAAGGAGGCTCTTCGACCTGGAAGAGGACATGGACCTCTCCAGGAAGGTGGAAAAGGGCTAGAACGGCAAAGAAGAGAGTGAGGATAGGTATTTGAAGAGCGTGGTACTGGGCACCCGTGGGAGTCAGCTCGCACTCTGGCAGGCAAACTGGGTTAAGAAGGAGATAGAGGAGAGGCATGGGGATATAACCGTTGAGCTGCTCAAGATCAAGACGACGGGTGATAAGATACAGGACGTCCCGCTCGCCAAGGTCGGAGGAAAGGGACTCTTCGTCAAGGAGATAGAGGAGGCCATACTTGAGGGCAGGATAGATATTGCCGTTCACTCCATGAAGGATGTCCCTACGGAGTTCCCGGAAGGCCTCCACATATCGTGTATAAGCAGGAGGGAAGACCCGCGTGACGTGCTTCTGACCGAAAGTGGAAAGGTCTTTTCTGAACTTCCGGAAGGTGCTAAGATCGGTACCGCGAGCCTGAGGAGGCAGGCCCAGTTGTTATCGAGGCGGCCCGACCTGAATGTAGTATCCATCAGGGGCAATCTGGATACGAGGATAAGAAAGTTGACGGAACTCGGGCTGGATGCCATCATACTGGCGGGTGCGGGTATCAGGAGGCTTGGCTGGTCCGGCAGGATCACAGAGTATCTCGATCCGGACATATGCCTCCCGGCGATCGGCCAGGGCGCCCTGGGCATAGAGGCGAGGATTGATGACAGGGTGACGAATGAGGTCATATCCTTTCTGAACGATGAGGATACCTCTGTTGCGGTGCGGGCGGAGAGGGCCTTACTGAAGAGGCTCGAGGGTGGCTGCCAGGTTCCTATAGCGGCTTACGGCGTTATAGAGGGGCAGAGGCTTTTCCTGACCGGTCTCGTCGCCAGTACGGATGGAAGGAAGCTCATAAAGGATTCCATGGAAGCTGACGCAGGTGACTGTGTAAGCGTAGGGGTCGAGTTGGCAGAGCGGCTTTTGGATATGGGGGCGTGGGATATTTTGAAGGAGATCTATGGCACAGCCCGATAAGTCCGCTGTATATCCAGGCGATCAACCATTCCTTGGAATGTGCGGTGAGTTGCTGAGAATTTCAAACTTGGATTGAAGATTTAATATTCTTAAGGTATGATATTTGAATGGGCAAAGGTAAGGTATATCTTATAGGGGCCGGTCCCGGGGACCCGGGACTCATAACCGTAAAGGGTCTGGACTGTATAAGGGAGGCGGATGTAATAGTCTATGACTACCTGGCGAATGCCAGGTTTGTCGAAGATATAAAGAAGTCCGCTGAATTGATATACGTCGGCAAGATGGGTGGAGCCCACACCCTCTCCCAGGATGAGATAAACCGGCTGATCATAAAAAAGGCTAAGGGCGGTAAGGTTGTGGCGAGACTGAAGGGCGGAGATCCATTTATCTTCGGCAGAGGCGGGGAGGAGGCGGAAGAGCTGGCCGAAGCCGGTATACCATTCGAGATAGTACCTGGCGTGACGTCCGCAGTGTCGGCCCCGGCATATGCCGGTATCCCCTTGACACACAGGGATTTTACCTCAACCGTGGCATTCATCACCGGTCATGAGGATCCGACAAAAGGTGAGTCCGGTATAGCGTGGGAGAAGATCTCCACGGGGGTAGGTACTCTCGTATTCCTAATGGGTATGAAGAACATCGCTTACAACGTAAGCAAACTCCTGGAGAACGGGCGTGCTCCGGAGACCCCTGTAGCGCTTGTAAGGTGGGGTACCAAGGTGGAGCAGGAGACCCTCGTAGGCCGGCTGGATAACATAGTAGACCTTGTTGAGGAGAAGAGGCTCAGACCTCCTGTGGTCATGGTGGTCGGTGGGGTTGTAAACCTGAGGTCCAAGTTGAACTGGTTCGAGACGAGGCCGCTCTTCGGCAGAAGGATCATCGTGACGCGTTCGAGAGCGCAGGCCAGCGACTTCTCCAGTCTCCTGGAAAGGTGCGGCGCCGATGCCATAGAGTTTCCTACAATAAAGACCGCTCCTCCGACGAGTTGGCATGAAGCGGACAGGTCTCTGCAACGCCTCTCCAGGTACGACTGGATCATCTTTACCAGTGTTAACGGCGTAGGGTGCTTTATAGAGAGATTGAAGAAGTCCGGCAAGGATATAAGGGAACTTAAGGGGATCAAGGTGTGTGCTATCGGGCCTAGTACTGCGAGGGCCATGGAGAGTCTCGGTGTTAGGGTCGATCTTACGCCCAAAGAGTACAGGGCGGAGTCGATCATAGACGGTCTGGGCAAAAGGAGGATCAAGGGCAAGAGGTTCTTGTTGCCGAGGGCCATGGAGGCGAGAGAGATTCTTCCGGAAGAGATCAAGAGGCTTGGCGGGAATGTGGACGTTGTCCCTGTCTACAAAACCGTAAAACCCAGAGAGAAGACGGATTATGTGAGGCAACTCCTGGAGGATGGTCTTATAGATGCCGTTACGTTTACATCGTCGTCCACGGTAAAGAACTTTATCGGCATGTTTAGAAAAGGCGAAGGTGTGGCGCTGCTTAAGAACACCAATGTGGCCTGCATAGGCCCGATCACGGGGGAGACGGCCAGGGGATATGGTCTCGATGTTGCCTTGATGCCAAAAAAGTTTACCATCCCCGCGCTTACAGAGGAGATGGCAAGGTATTTTTCGAGAAAGCAGAGGCGTAAAGCGCTCTAGCTGTTATGGTGTCGTATAACCGTAAAACGCAAGGAGAGGGACCATGATAGATGTAACGAAGCTTTATTGCGGTCTTGATACGACGGGTGATCCCCTGAGATACGGCCTCAAGAGTGGGCGCGGACACGGTGCGCCGCTGGAGACAGAGAAACAGGAACACTCGGTGCCCAGGTCGGCCAAGGTGAGAAGGCCGGTGGTGGTGTGGAATGTGACCAGAAGGTGTAACCTGGACTGCATTCACTGTTACAGTGATTCCCATAACGAGGAGTATCCGGGGGAACTTACCGAAGAAGAGGCGAAGCGGATGATCGATGACCTCGCCGGGTTCAATGTACCCGCACTGCTCCTTTCCGGAGGCGAGCCCCTTATAAGGAAGGACATATTTGAGTTGGCGAAGTATGCGAGGGGGCAGGGGCTGAGGCTTACCCTCTCCACAAACGGCACCCTCATAGACAGTAAGATGGCCGGGAAGATCAAGGATACCGGTTTCAGCTATGTGGGGATCTCCTTTGACGGCATAGGTGAGATCAACGACAAGTTCAGGGGGATGGAAGGCGCCTTTGACCTTGCATGGAGGGGGGTCAGGAACTGTATGGAGGTGGGCCAGAAAGTGGGATTAAGGCTGACGCTTACCAGAAGGAATTACGAGGACCTCCATAACATATTCGATTTCATAGAGAATGAAGGTATACAGCGGGCCTGCTTTTACCACCTTGTCTATGCCGGCAGGGGCAGTGAATTGAAGAAGGACGACCTGTCACATGAAGAGAGCCGCCGCGCTCTGGACATAATACTTGAGAGGACGATGGACTTCTATAGGAGGGGGCTCAGGAAGGATATCCTTACCGTGGACAACCACGTGGACGGTCCGTACATCTATATGAAGCTTAAAGAAATCGATCCGGGGAGGGCCGAGGAGGTATATAAACTCCTGGAGTGGAACGGCGGCGGAGCGAACTCCTCCGGCGTGGCAATAGGCGATATAGACTTTTATGGTGATGTTCATGCGGACCAGTTCTGGCAGGAACATTCATTCGGCAATGTCAAAGAGAGGCCCTTTAGTGAGATATGGATGGATACTAGCGATCCCCTCATGAAGGGTCTTAAGGATAGACGTCCTCTCCTGAAGGGACGTTGTTCCCAGTGCAAATGGATAAGTATCTGCGGAGGGAGCTTTCGATACAGGGCGGTAAGGGTATACGGCGATCCGTGGATGCCTGATCCGGCCTGTTACTTGACGGATGAGGAGATAGGCCTGGAAGAGAACAGAGGACTGGTTCTCGCGGGCGCCAAGTAGTGTAAGACCCGAGAGACCCAAGGAGGATTGAAGTGTCATTTCCCGTGCATCGGTTGAGAAGGCTGAGGCGGAGTGAGGCCGTGAGGAGCATGGTGAGGGAGACGAATCTCTCCGTGGATGACCTCATCCTGCCCCTCTTCGTGACCTTCGGCAAGAGGGTAAGGAGACCGATAGGCAGTATGCCGGGTCACTATCAACTGTCAGTGGACAATCTTGTCAGGGAGGTCAAGAAGGTTCAAGGCCTTGGCATACCGGCGGTGATCCTATTTGGTATACCCGAGAAAAAAGACGATATCGGTTCAGGCGCCTACGATCCCGGCGGCATCATCCAGAGGGCCGTCAAGGCCGTTAAGGACAAATGCCCTGAGATGGTGGTTATAACCGATGTGTGTATGTGCGAGTATACATCGCACGGCCATTGCGGGATCTTGACGGGTGGAGAGGTCGATAACGACTCGACTCTGGAACTCCTGTCCAAGGAGGCCCTCTCTCACGTAGAGGCCGGCGCAGATATGGTGGCCCCATCCGATATGATGGACGGAAGGGTGGCGGCCATAAGGGACGTCCTGGACAGGAACAACTTCCATAATATACCGATAATGAGTTACGCGGCGAAGTATGCGAGCGCCTTCTATGGGCCGTTCAGGGAGGCCGCGGAGTCGGTTCCCCGCTTCGGTGACCGTAGGGCGTACCAGATGGATCCTGCCAACAAGAGGGAGGCCATGAGAGAGGTGGCGCTGGATATAGAAGAGGGGGCTGATATAGTTATGGTCAAGCCGGCCCTTCCCTATCTGGATGTCATAAGAAGCGTGAAGGATGAGTTTGCCCATCCTCTGGCCGCCTATAACGTGAGCGGCGAATTCGCCATGATAAAGGCCGCCGGGGCAATGGGCTGGATGGATGAAGAGAGGGCCATGATGGAGTCCCTCCTCTCGATCAAGAGGGCGGGAGCGGATATGATCATTACCTACTTTGCCGGAGAAGCGGCTAAGATGCTGTGAGTATGCTGGAGCGGTCTGCAAGGCGGATTTAAGATCCTGCCGCTTAATATATATAATAGCGATTAAATAAAAGGAGAGACTATGTCGTCACAGAATGCAAATATACACACCGCGCATCCGGGCGTAATGCCGAAGGGTCACCCTCACGAGGTCCCCGGCATGAAAAAGGCAGGAGAGGCTGTGGGGAAGGGGAAGAAATGGCTGCCAAGACTGATTGCCTGGGAGGTCACCAGATCGTGCAACCTTGACTGCATACACTGCAGGGCCGCCGCGAGATTCGGCCCTTATCCGAACGAACTTAACACCGAGGAGTGTCTCAGCTTCCTGGACGATGTGGCCGAGGCCTTTCCCAGTTTTATCATAATCCTTACCGGCGGTGAGCCGATGATGCGCAAGGACATATGGGAGATCGCCTCGCATGGGAGCAGCCTTGGCCTCAGGATGGTCATGGCGCCTTGCGGTTTTCTTGTAACCGAGGAGACGGCCAAGAAGATCAAGGATGTGGGGATACAGAGGGTCAGTTACTCCATAGACGGCGCGACTGCCGAGAGCCATGACAACTTCCGGAGGGTGAAGGGGGCCTTCGACAGCGTCATGCAGGCCATCGAAAACTCAAAGAAGGTCGGCCTGGAGTTCCAGGTCAATACAACGATTACGAAGCACAATCTCCATGAACTCCCCCGGATACTGGATCTGGTCGTTAAGTTGGGCGCCAAGGCGCACCACCCGTTTTTGCTGGTACCCACTGGGAGAGGCGCAGAATTGAAGGATCATGAGATATCGCCCGAGGACTACGAAAGGACCCTCACATGGTTCTACGAGATGAGGGACAATGTGCCCATCCAGTTTAAACCGACCTGTGCTCCACATTACTACAGGATATTCAGGCAGCAGGAGAGGGCAAAGGGTATAAAGGTGACCCCGCAGACGCACGGTCTCGATGCGATGAGCAAGGGGTGTATGGGAGGCCAATCCTTTGCCTTTATCTCCCATACGGGGAAGGTGCAGATATGCGGTTTTCTGGACGTGGAGTGTGGCGATATCCGCAAGGAGTCCTTCAGTAAGATATGGGAAACATCCACGGTCTTCCAGGAGATGAGGGCATGGGACGACTATAAAGGCAGATGTGGTTACTGTGAGTTCAGAAAGGTCTGCGGCGGTTGCCGTGCCAGGGCATTCGCGTTCACGGACGACTATCTGGAGGAAGAACCGTTCTGCACGTACCAACCCAGCGAGGAGGCAAAGAAGTTGCATTCCAATAGAAAGGAGGCGGGGGAATAGGCGTCCGGCTTTGCCAGGACCGGCTTGATTCTCCCAAAATACGTAGATGGACGATATAGACAAGAAGATACTAAATATCATCCAATTGAACTTTCCTGTCATAGAAAGGCCCTACGAGGCTATCGGCAAGGATGTCGGTATTTCCGAGGATGATGTTATCGAGCGTATAGGGAATCTCAAGAAGGAAGGTATAATAAGGAGGATAGGGGCCACCTACGATCCAAGGAAGCTGGGATTCGTAAGCTCCCTCTGTGCTGCGAGGGTTCCTCCTGAAGATATAGACCGCTTCGTTGAGGTCGTAAACTCTTATCCGGGTGTCACCCATAACTACGAGAGAGATCACGACTATAATGTCTGGTTTACCTTCATAGCCGAGTCAATGGAGGATATTGAAAGGAGTATTAAAGAGGTTATCGACAAGACCGGCATTACGGACATAAGAAACCTGCCGGCCACAAGATTCTTCAAGATCCGTGTCAACTTCACCATGTAGGTCTTTGAGTATTTGCGTCTCCGGATATGATGCCTCAGTATAAGGTCGTAGAACTAAGCACGGTTACGGATGAGGAGCTTGAATCCGCCATCAATAAGTGGGTGGCCGAAGGATGGGTCCTGGACGGCATCAACTTCGCCATGCGCGAGTCATCGAAGAGGCCTTCCATGGCCTTCATCCTCTTCACAAGGGGAGATGAGAGACCGGGGGAGTGAGTGAAGTGCGCCGGCTTCCCCTACCTGCCTTTAGGACTGGTAACGGCTTTTTCGTTTGAACATGCATCGCGAGTGGCTTGTCTGCCGTGGCACTTGCACCTGTCCGCCAAGATTGACAGGCTCATCTTTTTCTTTCTGCTCCCGCTTAAATCACATGCTCGCACATGACAGGACTCCTGGATGCGTACAGCCTGCATGGTATATAGAGAGCAAACTCAGCACCCTCTCCGACGACTGTGACGATACTAACGCGGTAATCTATCTAGGCGCAGAAGATATCCCTGAAAGTGGAATAGATGAAAACTGTGATGGGGAAGATGCTACGTTTCCGGTAAGGATTGACCTGCAATTGAAGGGCGGCACAATATTGCCTCTAGATGTGGGAACACTCACATCCGGCCAGACATCC
>WGFD01000003.1 GCA_015492395.1 Deltaproteobacteria bacterium
AAGATTCCCCAAGAATCTGTTTGTCTCACCACTGCCGACACCGCATACCACGGCCATGATCCTCTCCCTGTAGTACCAGACTACCGCCAGGATAGCACCGAGCTGTATGAATATGTTGAAGACCTTTGCCTTGTCACCGGTAAAGGCGAGGAGATCTCCCGCCACTATGAGATGGCCGGTCGATGATATGGGCAGAAACTCCGTCACACCTTCCACGATACCAAGGATAAACGAACGTCCTACATCTAAGGTATCAACCTGCATATCTTAATGTACACCGCAACGGCAGGTTAGTACTTCGATACATTTATCTCCTCCATCTTGCCGGTGACCATGAATATCACCCTCTCGGCGATATTGGTGACCCTATCGGCGATTCTCTCGAGATTGTGGGCAACCCACATAAGATAGGTAGCCCCCTCTATAATCTTTGGATCCTCTATCATCAAGTAAATAAGCTCTTTATAGACCTCTTCATAGAGGGCATCGACCTCATCATCTTCGATACATATGGCCTCCGCCGTCTTTTCATCCCTATCTGCAAAGGTCTTGAGACACCGTTTAAGCATAGAGACACCCTTGTCCGCCATCTTGGGCACATCTATCAACGGTTTCACAAGGGGGGCCTTGCCGAGCAGTATGTTTATCTTTGCTATTCCCTCTGCGTGGTCGGCGATCCTCTCCAGATCCGTAACAATATTGAGGACCGCCGCAATTATCCTGAGATCGATGGCCATGGGTTGCTGGGTCGCTATCAACAACAGGCATCTCTCCTCGATATCAAATCTCTTTTTATTTATTAAGAGATCGTTCTTTATTATCCTCTTCGACTCACCAATATCCCTGTTCTTCAGAGACTTGACAGAGTCCTTCACGGCCTTCGCAACTGTATCACCCAACTCATACATCTCGGATTCCAGTTCCTTGAGCTCATTGTGGTATAACATCCTCGTCATCGCATCATCTCCTTTTATCCGAATCTTCCTGTAATATAGTCCTCTGTAAGCTTGTTTGACGGTGTGGTAAAGATGGTCCTGGTGACATCGAACTCCACCAGTTCCCCCATCATAAAGAATCCGGTGAAATCGGATACCCGTGCAGCCTGTTGCATATTATGGGTGACCATCACCACGGTATAGTCCTCCTTCAGTCCAGTTATCAGATCCTCAATCTTTGCAGTAGCAACCGGGTCGAGTGCGGAACATGGTTCATCCATCAATATAACCTCGGGCTCAACGGCGATTGCCCTGGCTATGCACAGTCTCTGCTGCTGTCCACCCGAAAGCGAAAGAGCGGACTCTTTCAACCTGCCTCCTATCTCATCCCAGAGTGCCGCACCCTTCAGCGCCCTTTCGACTCTCCCTGCAATCTCAGACTTACCCTTAATGCCTACCAGCCTGATGCCAAAGGCGATATTCTCGAATATGGACATGGGGAATGGTGTCGGCTTCTGGAAGACCATACCTACCTTACTCCTTAGCCATATGAGGTCCATATCCCTGTCAAGGATATTCTTCCCATCCAGCAGTATCTCTCCACTATAGCGGTTCCCTGGGTAGAGGTCGTGCATCCTGTTAAAACAGCGCAGGAAGGTGGTCTTTCCACATCCCGAAGGACCTATAAGCGCCGTTACGGTCTTGTCGTATACCGCGAGGGAGATCTCTTTAAGGGCATGCCCCCCACCGGAATAATAAAAGTTAAGTCTATTGACCTCTAGTCTAGCGTTCATTTTCCGGGGTACCTCCATCTGATTACAAGCCTTCCTATTATGGTTATAGCCAGGATGAGCAGTGTCATGATAAGTGACGCCGCCCATGCCTGGCTATGCCAGTCGTCATACGGACCCATTGCATACTGAAAGATCGTCACTGTAAGGGACGAAATGGGCTCATTCATGTTGGTAGAAAAGAAGGAGTTGTTGAATGATGTAAAGAGTAGCGGTGCCGTCTCCCCCATGACCCTGGCCATGGAGAGGAGGACCCCCGTAAATATCCCTGCCGCTGCACCCCTGTAAACCACACTGATGATTACCTTATAGCGCGGCGCTCCCAATGCGAAGGCGGCCTCCCGCAAACTCCATGGAACGAGTGTAAGCATGTCCTCCGTCGTCCTTAATACGACCGGTATCATTATTATTGCGAGGGCAATCGCCCCGGCCCAGCCGCTGAAATGGCCCAAGGGTTTAACCAGCACGGCATAGATGAAGGTCCCGATCACGATGGAAGGGGTGCTGACCATTATGTCCGACAAGGTGCTTATAATCATTGCGAATCTCTTTCCCCGCACATACTCCGCCAGGAAGGTGCCACCCAGAAGACCTACAGGCACACCCAGGAGTGTTGCAAAGAAGGTTATCATAATATGCCCTACGAAGGCATTCCTGAGTCCGCCGCCTCCGAATCCGGGTGGAGACGGATCATTAAGGAAGAGATTAAGGTTTAAAGCACCGATTCCGTGGACTACCACATCCCCCAGTATGAAGATAAGCCAGAAAAGACCAAGCGCCGCCGCCAGTGTGGAAAGAGAGAGGGCAACCAGGTTCTTGAACTTTCTCATACCGGTGTTACTCATCTCGCAAACCGCCTCTCGGCCCTGATAACGAATAGTTTAGCTGCAGCCAGGACGATAAAACTCAACACAAAGAGGAGGAGGGCCAGATAGAAGAGTGAAGAGAGGTATATATCCGTGTCAGCCTCGGTAAATTCGTTGGCAAGGGTTACAGTAATGGTCGCCGCCGCATCGTAAAGCGACGTGGTTATCTGGTGGTTGTTGCCAAGGACGAAGGCAACCGCCATCGTCTCCCCTATGGCCCTCCCAAGCGACAGGATAACACCGCCAAATATACCAAGTTTGGAGTATGGCAGGATAACGCTTCTTATGACCTCCCACTTCGTCGCACCGAGACCATAGGCCGACTCCTTGACAACAGCAGGTGTGAGATTAAAGGCATCCCTGGATATACTTGCGGTAAAAGGAATGATCATTATACTCAGTATCAGACTGGCCGTTAACAGGTCAATGCCCATCGGGGTCCCCTCGAAGAGGATACCGATGAGGGGCAGCCTTCCCACCGTTCCCTGAAGGGCCGGTTCAATGTATTCCGACATGATCGGCGCAAGGGTAAAGAGTCCCCACATGCCGTAGATTATGCTGGGTATGGCCGCGAGGAGTTCAATGGCGGCGCCTATCGGTCCTTTCAAGAAGTTTGGTGCTATCTCAGTCACAAATATGGCTACACCGATTGCAATAGGCACTGCGAATACGAGAGAAAGCACCGTTGTGACCGCTGTACCGAAGAGGGTCGTTGCCGCCCCGAATGATTCTGTTACAGGATTCCATTCCGTCGAAGTAATGAAATCTAGAATGCCGAACCGCTCTATGGCAAGGGAAGATTCCGACAACAGCACATAAAGTATACCTACCGTAAAGGCGAGCACGGACAGTGATGCCCCGGCTGTGAAGAGATAGAATGTCACGTCAACAGGGTGCTTTTTTACCGGGACCGCCAAGAACCATACTCCTTAATCATCTTTGGATGTAACTATCCGGGGAGATATTGCGGGAAGAGGCGGGGCTAAACCGGCAGCCATCCGTTTGGCCTGGTGCCGGGCAGGGATTACTTTCGGGAATCTCCTTCCCTGACAACGTTCTTTGCACACCCTCTATTCCTTAACCTTTTGACCGCACTCAAGGATTCACATCTCAATCGTAGACCGCATAAGCATGCGTCAGATTATTATATTACACAGATGTGTTCTCTTTCAAGGGCAAGATCGTTCCTCCAAGCCGGCTATTCTCCGAAGATACCATTGGCCTTCCAGTACTCCCTGACCCTATCCTTGAGATAGTCCGGCAGAGGTGCATAGACCAGTCTTCGGGCCATTTCATCGGCCTCCTTGGAAAACGCCCACTCGAAGAACCTTACAACCTTCTTGTTTACGGCGCCATTGTCTCTGGCAACAAGGATATTTGTTGCAGCAACAATCGGCCAGGCGTTCCTGCCCTTTGTATTCGTCACCCATGTATAAAAGTGCTTCCCGGGATCATAGTCACCCGCCTTTGCAGCCTCTGAAAACGTCTCCAGTGTCGGCTTCACAACGTTGCCCGCAGCATTCTTCAATAGCGTATAGGTCAGTTTATTCTGCTTTGCATAGGCGAACTCGACGTAGCCTATGGAATATTTGACCCTCTTCACATAGTTCGCGACGCCCTCGTTGCCCTTGCCTCCTATACCCACCGGCCACTTCACCGACTTCCCGTAACCCACCTTTTTGCGCCACATGGAACATGCACCGTCCAGGTAGTGAGTGAAGACCGCCGTTGTGCCGGAACCGTCCGAACGGTGGACAACGATTATCTTTTTGTCCGGAAGTCTCAGGTCCCTATTCAGAGCGGCTATTCCGGGATCGCTCCATTTTGTTATCTCTCCCAAAAAGATCCGGCAAACCGTCTTCGCATCAAGCAACATCTCTTCCGTCTTGACCCCTGGAATATTAACAACGAGCACCTCGCCACCGATCACCTGCGGCCACTGCAAGAGCCCATCCTTCTCTACCTTCTCCGGCGCCAATCCATCATCCGAGGCTCCGAAGTCTACAGTCCTGTTAACGATCTGCCTGACACCACCGCCTGAGCCGATGGACTGATAGTTCAGACGGATACCTGTTTTCCTCTGGTACTGAAATGCCCATGCGGAATAGAGTGGATACGGAAACGTCGCCCCGGCGCCGTTTATCATATCTTTTGCGAATGCATCGCCGTAACATAGCGACATAAAAGCTGCCATGACAATGAACAAGATACGCTTCATCTCTTCCTCCAGTCTTCTCTATTTCTCTCTTTATAACACACTTTTATTACGGAAATATGACAATATCTTTACGATATTGTGAAGGCTCCTGGCCATTTTCCGGCACATACCGATAATAGGCACCCGTCCAATCGCATGGCTTCATTGAAGCTCCCTGCAGCAAGCTGCTGGGAATGCCTGCCTGCCTGTTAATCCTGGCAGACAGGCGCTCGCTATGCATCTTCATCGTCACAACAAACGGCCACTTTCAAACAAAAAGAGGCCGGTCTCCAAATCCGGCCTCCTCTCTTCCATAACCATTTCAACGGCGGCCGCTATCCACCGGTAGTCAGATATCTATGGATGGCATTCGCCGCCCTTCTGCCGTCACCCATGGCCAGGATCACAGTCGCGCCGCCGCGCACGATGTCCCCCCCAGAATAAACACCCTCTTTGCTGGTACCGCCTGTTTCGTAGTCGACCGTTATGTTGCCCCACTTGTTCACTTTGACATCCGGCGTAGTCTGCGGTATAAGGGGGTTGGCACCGTTCCCTATGGATATGATGGCTACATCCGCGTCCATACAAAACTCGGACCCCTTGACAGCAACAGGCCTGCGTCTTCCCGACTCGTCCGGTTCCCCGAGCTCCATCTTGACGCACTCTATGGCCTTCAAACGTCCCTCATGGTCACCTATGAACCGCACAGGATTTGTCAGGAGCTGGAATTTAAGACCTTCTTCCTCTCCATGGTGTACTTCCTCCACCCTGGCCGGCATCTCTTCCCTGGACCTTCTGTATACTATCGTAACCTCCTCCGGACAGAGTCTCAATGCAGTTCTTGCCGCATCCATAGCGGTATTGCCCCCACCTATCACGACAACCCTCCTGCCCCTTATTACAGGAGTTTCATACTCCGGGAAGAGGTAGGCCTTCATGAGATTCAACCTTGTGAGGTATTCATTTGCCGAGTAAACACCGACGAGGTTCTCTCCAGGGATGTTCATAAAGTAAGGGAGTCCCGCTCCGGTACCAATAAAGACGGCATCATAACCGTTTTCAAGGAGCTCATCCACGGTATCCAGCTTTCCCACGACGGCATTGCACTCTATCTTCACACCCATCCTCTTGAGATAGTCGACCTCGGACTGAACAACCTTCTTTGGTAGTCTGAACTCGGGGATGCCGTACATGAGGACACCACCGGCTACATGCAGGGCCTCAAAGATCGTAACCTTATGGCCCTTCTTGACCAGATCACCGGCAACCGTCAGACCGGCAGGCCCGCTGCCGACAACGGCAACCTTTTTGCCGCTCCACTTCGGTATGACCGGAATTGCGACTTCACCTTGCTCCCTCTCAAAGTCCGCTGCGAACCTTTCCAGCCTGCCAATAGAGACCGGCTCGCCCTTCTTGCCGATGACACATACTTTTTCACACTGGTCCTCCTGTGGGCAGACCCTGCCGCAGACGGCGGGCAGGGTGTTTGTTTCTTTTATCTTCCTGGCCGCCTCTACGAACTTCCCTTCTGCCATCAGATCTATAAACCATGGGATATCTATATTCACCGGGCAACCGCCCACACAGAGGGGTTTCTTGCACTGTATGCATCTCTTAGCCTCCTCCATCGCCTGTTCGGAGGTATAGCCGTATGGAACTTCACGGAAGTTTTTTACCCGCTCCGCCGGGGCCTGTTCAGGCATAGACTGCTTTGGTATCTTCATCCGATCCTTTATATCCATCTCAAGTCTCACACCTCTCGCACTGGCCCGTCCCCTCGTGGTAGGTAAACTCCTCCATAGCCATCTTCTCCTCCTTGAGGTAGGTCCTGTTTCTCATTATGAGTTCATCGAAGTCCACCAGGTGTCCATCGAATTCCGGCCCGTCGACACAGACAAACCGGATCTCATCCCCGATTGTCACTCTGCATGCCCCACACATACCGGTACCATCAACCATTATAGGGTTCAAACTTACCAAGGTATGGATGTTGTACGGCCTCGTAACATTGCTTACCGCCTTCATCATGGGGATGGGCCCTATACCTATAACGATGTCTATCTTCATCTTCTCATCGATCAGTTTCTGGAGGATCTGTGTCACAAAACCGTGGTGTCCGTAACTGCCGTCATCCGTGGTGATATGCATCTCGTCGCTCACGGCCCGCATCTCGTCTTCCAGGATAAGAAGGTCCTTGGTCCTCGCGCCCGGGATAGATACCACACGATTTCCCATCTCCTTGAGGGCCTTGGAGATAGGATAGATAGGGGCCACTCCAATACCACCCCCAACACAAACTGCCGTTCCGAAATTCTCTATATGTGTCGGTCTGCCGAGCGGACCGACCAGATCCATCACGTTGTCACCGGCACCAAGCGCACAGATCTCGGTAGTGGTCTTCCCCACCTCCTGGACTATGATACTTATTGTGCCTTCCTTTAAGTCGGAGTCAACGATCGTAAGCGGAATCCTCTCACCTTGCTCATTTATCTTTATCATGACGAACTGCCCCGCCTTCCTCTTCGCCGCAACCCTTGGAGCCTTGATTCTCAAAAGGTAAACGGTATGGCAGAGCTGTCTCTTTTCGACTATCTCGAACAATGGCTCACCCCTTTCTTAATAATCCCGTTGAAATTGACGCAAAGCGCCGCAACTATGTATGCCTGCGTTGTTCTTTAGCAGCCGTTGTGCCTTGCTCCGCTTTGCCCTGCTACTTCGTATGCGCATATACCTCTCAGTTGGAGATCTTTACAGCAGATGCCAGGACCGTACCAGCCGCGCATTCTCAAAAATCGATTCCACCGCTTAGAGTCTCTTGTTTAGAACCCAAAGTCCACTTAAGGAAGGTCTGATTTATTCAGACCTTCCGCGCGGCACAGGGATATGCCACAATTTTCAATGGCTGTAAGCCATTGAAAATGTGAGAAAAAGAAAAATCGCACTTTTCCTTTTTCGTCTCTGAATAATTCAGGGATGAATTATTCAGAGGTTCCTTAAGAATAATGGATTACTATCGATCTTGTCAAGACAAACTGCCCGCTGACAAGAGGCATTGAACCACCATCGCACTCCCTGCGGCGAGTTACGGAAAATGCATTTGCCGTGCATCTCCAAATTCGGATTTCTCAGGGAGTA
This sequence comes from Deltaproteobacteria bacterium, assembly GCA_015492395.1. GTDB lineage: Bacteria > Desulfobacterota > GWC2-55-46 > S146-70 > S146-70 > S146-70. Next base: position 7,925 of record WGFD01000003.1, read on the forward strand.
TTTTCAATAGCCTACAGCCATCAAAGACAACGGCCCATCCATGTGCCGTGGAAGATCTGAATAAATCGGACCTTCCGTAGGGGTCCATCAGGGGCACCATGCCAACCTTCACCCCTTGCCCATACCTACCATACCCTAACCGTATAGTGAACATGCATAGCGAGCGCCTGTCTGCGTGCGACGCACCTGTCCGCCAAGATTGACAGGCAGGCGGGCGGGCAGGTATTCCCCGCAGCAAGCTGCGGGGAACTTCAATACACATCTTCTTTCTTCAAGAAAAGAAACCTGTTGTCAACAAATAGAAATGTCCGGTTTTATGACAAATGAAATGTCCGGTTTTTGTTGTCTAAA
>WGFD01000004.1 GCA_015492395.1 Deltaproteobacteria bacterium
GCCGCAACACCATTGGCAAGCCTATCCACCATATCCATAAAGGCATCTACTCCCCTTCCCTTCTCCGAGAACGAATGCACCAATCCACTTTTGAGGTCTGTAAGTTTCATATCCATACTAAGGGTCTCCCCCACGACAGACAGGCTGCCATGCAGAACATAGTCAGCTACCCCGGCCAGCAACTTCCTCGTATCGTCCGTGATATCAACCAGGCCGGTGACCACAACCGACTCTTGAACCGCTCCATGATCTACCACAACGAAGCCACCTTCCATCTCCAACCTCGAAGAGATCATATCGATGTAGGCCCCGCCCAAGTACTCCATATCCTTAGGGGCGTTGATCTTCGGATCCATCACAGTTATCCTGGCCCTTTCAGCACCTCCCGAAGGGGCTGAGAATAAAACCAAAAGCAAAAACGCCGCCAGCATTCTTGATATTTTCTTCATTGCAGGCATATCGGCTTGGAGTAAAACATATAATCATGGAAGCACATGGCTATATATGGAAGCACAGCGTAACACTCAGGTCAAGACTTTTAAGAGGATCATGAATTGCCTTGCCCGTAATGGGTTTTTCTGCTACTATTTCAGCTATGAACAGAATGAAAAGATACGCCATTATTACGTTTGCGTCGATACTCGCAATCGTCTTTTTCAGTGGAGTAGGGGCGTACTACTATATCCAAAGAAAATTACCCTCGGTAGATAATTTAAAGGACTACAGTCCAAGCCTGATTACAAGGGTCTACTCCAATGACGGACAACTCATAGGTGAATTCTTTAAAGAAAGAAGGATAACCGTTGCGCTGTCCTCCATGCCGGACTACCTCGTGAAGGCATTTATCGCCGCAGAAGATGCCAAGTTCTACGAGCATGAGGGGCTCGATTACACCGGAATACTGAGGGCGCTCTACAAGAACATCACGGCCGGAAAGATCGTCCAGGGGGGAAGCACAATTACACAGCAACTGGTGAAGAGCTTCTTCCTCACACCTGACCGGCATATCTCTAGGAAGATCAAGGAGGCTGTAATCTCATACAGGATCGAGAATTATCTCACCAAAGATGAAATACTATACCTCTACCTGAACCAGATATACCTTGGACACGGGGCTTACGGGGTGCAGGCCGCAGCCGAGACATACTTTGGCAAGGACGTTGACAGAATTAACCTTGCCGAGGCCGCCATGATAGCAGGTCTTCCAAAGGCACCCAACAGATATTCGCCGTACTATTCCAGAGAACTTGCCAGGCAACGGCAGGAGCACGTACTGCTTCGGATGTTGGAAGAGGGCTTTATAACGAGGACCGAGATGGAGGAAGCACTCAACTATCAGCTCAAGATCAAGAAGAAGGACATAAAGTCTCTATGGATCGCACCATACTTTACTGAACACGTGAGGAGATATATCGCAGGGAAGTACGGCGAAAAGCTGCTCTATAACGGGGGGTTGAATATATATACTACTTTGGATGTGGAGATACAGAAGTCCGCCAACGAAGCCGTACGGAAAGGGCTCAAAGACTATGACAGGAGAAGGGGCTTCAGGGGACCTGTAAAAACCATAACCACTCTGGAAGAAAGGGGCGAATTCATAGATGAGCTCAAGGATAAACTGGCCAGGAGACCGATAAAACTCGGCAAGGTCTACGAGGGACTCATAACCTCGGTAGAGCCGAGAAAGAGGTACGCCTCGGTGAATATAGGTGATAGAGATGGGAGGATCTACTTTAAAGATATGTACTGGGCGCGGCTGTACAATCCGACCAATGATCCGGATGGAGGCAAATACATCGACATAGACAAGGTATTAAAAGAGGGAGACGTTGTGCTTGTAAAGATAGCAAGGCTTCCTACAGCCGAAGAAGAACCTATACGTCTTTCCCTGGAGCAGGAGCCACTCGTTCAGGCTTCTCTAGTCTCCCTCGATCCACTGACAGGTCATGTAAAGGCAATGGTAGGTGGTAGTGACTTCTCCAAAAGCGAATACAACAGGAGCATCCAGGCCAAGAGACAACCTGGAAGCGCCTTCAAGCCCATCATATACGCGGCAGCCATGGATAATGGTTTCACCCCCGCATCCGTAATTGTAGATTCACCTTTGGTCTTCGAGGATGCCATAGAAGAGGAGCTGGACTGGAAGCCGAGAAACTACGAAAACAGATTTTACGGTCCTACAACACTACGGGAAGCCTTAACACATTCCAGGAATGTCGTCACTGTGAAACTGCTGAAGGACCTGGGAGTTGACACAGCTATAGAGTACGCACACAACCTTGGAATAATATCTCCTCTTAACAAGGACCTCTCCATCGCCCTCGGTTCTTCAAGTGTTTCGCTCCTTGAGCTGACCACCGCATATGCCACATTTGCCGCATTGGGCAAGAGGCCGGAACCGATATTCATTACCAGGGTCACCGACAAAGACGGAAACATCCTGGAAGAGAACCTGCCAAACTCAACGGAGGCAATAAGTCCACAGACGGCCTATCTCATGACCAACCTCCTGGAAGGCGTCATACAGAGTGGTACAGGTCGCAGAGCGAAGGTCCTGAACAAGCCGGCTGCCGGGAAGACAGGAACCACTAACAACCTCAATGATGCCTGGTTTATCGGATATACACCGGACTTGGTTGCAGGCACATGGCTGGGGTACGATAACGCGGCACCCCTGGGTAAACATGAAACGGGCGCCAGAGCAGCCCTTCCTATATGGCTTACCTTTATGCAGAAACTGTCTCTTATA
>WGFD01000005.1 GCA_015492395.1 Deltaproteobacteria bacterium
GATAAGGCGCTCTTTAATCTTGCGAATGCAAGGCTCACCACCTCTTTTCTGGACTTCTTCATGCCCTTCATCACCCAGAAGAGCAACTTCGTCGAGGTAATAGTCGTAGGGTGGCTACTTATATTCGTCCTCGGCAGGGGCAAAGAAAAGCAGACCTTTCTTATAGTGGTCCTTGTCATAATCTGCGGAGACCTCATCTCATCTACATTCAAGGATTTATTTCAGAGAGTCAGGCCTTGCACGGCATTAGACAGCGTGCGACTCCTCACCGGCTGCGGTGGATCATACTCATTTCCCTCGAATCACGCAACAAACATATCGGCAGCTATGGTCTACCTCTCTTACCACTACAGCAGGTTCATGCCTCTCTTCCTCCTTGTAGCCGCATTAGTGGCATACTCACGGGTCTACGTCGGGGTCCACTATCCATTGGACATATTGGCAGGAGCAGCCCTGGGAACCCTCGTAAGTCTGGCATTCATACTCATGGAAGAGCGGTGCCTTCCTCACGTTATTGAACACTATAAACGTCTCAGGACCAGAAATTGAGATACAGGAATTACTTTTTTATCTTCCTTGCTACTATAACTATTCTGCGTCTGCTCTACATCTCGACGAGTCCTTTCGGTCTGGTACCGGATGAGGCCCACTATTGGGAGTGGAGCAGGAGGCTGGATCTCAGCTACTACAGTAAAGGCCCAGCGGTGGCCTATATCATAGCACTATTCACGGCACTCTTCGGAAACAACGAATTCGGCGTAAGAATAGGGGCGGTAGTGCTTTCCGTCATAGGGTCCACCATCTTCTACTTTGTTGCAAGGGACATATTCAAGAGCACAAGGGCTGGTTTTTTCGCCGCGCTCGTCCCAAGCCTCACACCCCTGTACTCTGCGGGCTCCATACTTATGACCACGGATGCACCATTCATCATCTCCTGGGGCCTGACATGCTACTTTATCAGAAGGGCACTCATAGAGAGGTCTGTCTTCCTCTGGTCTTTGGCCGGACTCTTCACCGGTGTCGGTCTGCTGTCAAAATATACGATGGCCCTCATCTTTCCATGCCTTCTCCTATACCTCTTATCTTCAAAGGATAATAGAAAGTGGCTCGTACGCGCAGAACCATACCTGGCCCTCTTCATAAGTCTCTTGATCTTTAGCCCGGTCATCATATGGAATGTTCAAAACGATTTTGTTACAATCAGGCATACAATGGGACAGGCGCATGTGGAGGCCGGTCTCAGGTTTTCACTATCCGAATCCATTGAATTCATAGGCAGTCAGGTCGGTCTCCTTACACCGCTTATCTTTGCCGGTGTCATATATGCCATCTGGGTATGCGGCTTGAGAGGACACGGGGAAGGCAGGAAAGACCATCGTCTACTCTTCTTCATGTCGGCTCCGGTTCTCATCTTCTTTCTGATCAAGAGCTTTCAGGGAAAGGTTCAGGCAAACTGGACGGCGCCCGGCTACTTCACCGCATTCATTGCTACGGCCGGCGTATGGGATGAGATTTATACAAGATGCAAGAGGGCGGGCAAGTTTATAGGGTTGATGAAGGGCACCATATCCTTTGCTCTATTCTTACCATTGACTTTGAGTGTTCTTATGCATTACCCCTCCCTCCTCGAGTCCATGGGGGTAAACGGTATTCTTGAACGTGCGCCCTACAACCGCATAGTGGGCTGGAGGGAGGCCGGTGTCGAAGTTGGAAAGGTCTATTCCGCAATGAACAGGCTAAGACCGACGTTCATAGTGAGCGACACTTATCAGACGGCAAGCGAGTTGGCCTTCTATATGCCTGAGAATCCGGTTGTATACAATGTATATCTTGGGAACAGGAGGATGAACCAGTATGACCTCTGGGCCGGTTTCGACCGCCTTACAGGAAGTGACGTCCTCTACGTAAAGGGTGGAGATAGCGAAATTGAGGAGGCATTCCTGGATGCCTTCGATGGATGTGTAAAAGAGGTGAAGAGAATATACAGGGGAAAACGCCTGATCAGAACACTCTCACTCTTCCGTTGCAGTAACTTTAAAGGCCTGACTCCTATAAAAGAAGGATGGAGTTATTAAGCAACGAGTGGTATCGCCCTCTTTTATTTATTGTCTTTTAGGGTATAACCATGCAATATTAAGTGATGTATTTTATCAATACATAATTCCTTACCACCAATATCGACGGCTATGGGAGATCACTTGGAAGAGAAGGTATCGATTGTAATCCCGGTATATAATGAAGTAGAGAGTATCCCTCATCTATACGCTGCACTGAAGGACGTCATGGAAGGCCTTGAGAGGGAGTATGAGCTTATATTCGTCGATGACGGCAGCAAAGACGGATCCTTCAAGGTCCTCTCAGATATACAGGCCCAGGATAAAAACGTAATAGTGATCGGCTTCAGAAGGAACTTCGGCCAGACCGCGGCCATGGCGGCCGGGTTTGACCATGCCGAAGGGGATATCATCATAACCATGGACGCAGATCTTCAGAACGACCCAGGAGACATACCTAAGCTGCTTGAGGTCAGTAAGGAATATGACGTGGTTAGCGGCTGGAGGAAAGACAGAAAGGACAAGTTCTTTAGCAGGAGATTGCCGTCAATGGCGGCAAACTGGCTGATCTCAAAGGTAACCGGGGTACACCTCCATGACTACGGTTGCACACTTAAGGCCTATAGGAGAGAGGTCATTAAGAATGTGCAGCTCTATGGAGAGATGCACCGCTTCATCCCGGCGATTGCCAACTGGGTAGGGGCATCCACCACTGAAGTTGTGATCACCCACCATCCCCGAAGGTATGGCACAAGCAAATATGGGATATCCAGGACCATAAGGGTCGTACTGGACCTGATCACGGTTAAGTTTCTCCAGAGTTTTTCCACCAGGCCTATACACGCCTTCGGTCCGGCAGGACTGCTGCTTGGAGGCATAGGTATACTGATAGCGCTGCTTCTCTCGTTCGAAAAGATTATCATGGGTTATGACATCGGCGGGAGACCACTGCTTCTCTTGGCCGTACTGCTCATAATTCTTGGTGTTCAGCTTGTGATAATGGGCCTCCTGGGAGAGATGCTTGCCAGGGTCTACCATGAATCCCAAGACAAGCCGATTTACTTTATAAGAGAGGTATTGAAGGATGAAGAATAGGCTGGCCCTCCCCGTCAAGATCGTTGTAAGCGGTGGGCTGCTTTACATGCTCTTCAGAAAGATCGATATAAGCGCATTCTGGAGTGTGGTGGCATCGGCAAATTACCTGACGGTCCTCATCATCTTCTTCTTTTTCCTGGGGATACAGACACTCTCCACCATACGGTGGCATATCATAATCAAAAAGGATATAAAGGTCTCCTTTTCACGGCTCTTCTCATTTTACTTTATTGGAATGTTCTTCAATAACTTCCTCCCCACCATAGTAGGCGGCGATATCGTAAAGTTATACTATCTATCAAGGATATCAGGAAAAGGTGGCACATCCATGGCTTCCATATTCCTTGACAGGTATTCCGGTTTTGCAGCCCTGATGGCAATAACATCGGTATCACTAATCGTTGGCTACAGGCTTATCGAAGGAACACCAATACCATTTCTTCTGTTCATCCTTATCGGCGCATTCTCTATCATCAGCCTGGCAATCTGGTTCGATAAGTTCCATGGATGGGCGATCAGGCTGCTTGCCGGCATAAAGCTCTTCGGAATAAATGAAAAAATAGACAAGTTCTATAATGCGCTCATGTCGTATAAAGGTTCTTATGCCATACTCATACATGTCTTCGGCATATCGTTGTTTGTGCAGGCGGGCAACATAGTAGCCTACTTCATCCTAGCGAGGACAATGAATATAGATGTCTCTATCGGCTACTTCTTCCTCTTCGTTCCTCTTGCAACGACTATAGCAATGCTGCCGTTTTCACTCTCCGGGCTTGGACTGAGGGAAGGAGCCTTTGTCTTCCTCTTTTCCAGGGCGGGCGTGGCATCTACGGAGGCGTTGAGTCTTTCTCTCCTCTACTTCTTTATCATAGTTGCCACCAGCCTGATAGGCGGGCCCTTGTATATATGGTCCGGCACGGAGAAGTCGTATAAAGTGGGTATGAGAAACGCCATTGGCAAGTAAACCAAAGGAGGCTGTATGGCTATAGACAAAGATCTCCTGGACATCATGGCATGTCCAAAGTGTAAAGGTGACGTAAATGTAAGCGAAAACGGTGACGGCCTGATCTGCGATGCATGCAGGGTAGTATATCCGATCAAGGACGGTATACCGGTAATGCTCGTGGAAGAGGCGAAGAGTATCGAGCCAGACCCCCGAGACTGATGCAGAAGGTCTCTGTATTCATCATTACGCTCAACGAAGAAGATAATATACGGAGATGCCTTGAAGGAGTAAGATGGGCGGATGAAATCGTCGTATCAGACTCGGGCAGTACCGACCGTACCATAGATATCTGCGAGGAGTTCAATGCAAAGGTATATCATGACAGATGGTTCGGCTTCGGAAGGCAGAAGAACCTCTGTATGGGGCGTACAAAGAACCGCTGGGTATTGAATATCGATGCCGATGAGAGGGTAACGGAAGAGCTCACGGGAGAGATACAACGTGTCCTTGAAGATGAAGAGCGGGACGGTTATTACATCCCTAGAAAGAATTACTTCCTGGGGGAATGGATAAGGCACTGCGGTTGGTATCCTGACTACAATCTGCGCCTCTTCAGGAAAGATAAGGGCGGTTTTAACGAAAGGGCTGTACATGAAGCCGTATCGATCGATGGTAAGGTCGGCCACCTGAAAGCGCCTATGGAACACTATACGTACAAAGATATTACCAGTTACATAAAGAGGATGGAGAAGTACTCAACATTGGCGGCACAGGAGATGGTAAAGGAAGGACGCCGCAGCGGATACATGGATCTTCTCTTGAGACCGGCTATAACATTTATTCGTATGTTTATCCTCAGGATGGGTTTCCTGGAAGGTTACAGGGGGCTGGTCCTCTCAGGTCTATATGCCTCATACACCCTGGCCAAATATGCCAAGCTATGGGAATTGCAGGGGAAGGGTGAATAAGCGCAGGGCGGGAAGGATTCCACGCCCTGCCTTCACCGCGCCATGCCACCGGTTCAATGGTCAGGTGAGGACCCCACCTCCGCTTTCTCTCTATTACCTGCGGTAACTCTATCCTTCATCCTCTCATACCTTGCCTTACCTATGCCCTTTACCTTGCTTAGCTCGCTCACATCCCTGAACGGACCATGCTCCTCACGATACTCCACTATCCTCTCGGCCAGTGTCTTGCCCACCCCCTCCAGTTCCCGCAACTCCTTCACGGTAGCACTATTAATATCAACCTTTTTCTCCACATCCGCCTGAGCCGCAAACGAAATCGACAGAGTAACGAGGCCTACAGCTATGACCACCAGTGCCTTCTTGAAACACCACTTCATACTGCATCACCTCCTTCCCCTTTCAGGTTATGGTTTATACACTAACTACATTAATTACATATTTATATATACAATAAATACCGGGCTGTCAAACCATTTTTACCCTTTTCACCTTCTCCCATATCGGCACTTGCAAACCGTCTTCCTCTCTGCTATATTGGAATATTCTGGGGAATCACGCAGCCACATATTAGAAAAGTATACTGGATTCCGAAGCAGAGCTTAAATTATGACCGCATCCACTCTGAACATACTGCTCATGCTCGTCGGCATAGGCTACGGAGTTGTGCTGATTGTATCAACGTTCGTAAGCAACAAGGTGACCGAGATGTTTAGGATAGATACCTTTCTTCCCATGCGCCCCACGGAAAACACAAGGAAATTGAACCTGCTCTTCGGTCTCTTCGTTATCGGAAGCTGCGTCTACTCCCTTCTAAGATATATAAGATAAGAACAGTCTCTTGTAACAGTTTGGTTGTTTTAAAGCAGCATGTTCGGGTGCCCCCTTTGACCCCACTCCTTATCCTGCCATGAAACCCCTTCTGAAATATCTGTAGAGAAATAGCTCTATGAAGAGTACAAGCATGGCAACGGTTGCGGAGATGACATATACCTTACGGTCCGGCGGCTCTTCCAGGAGCAGCCAATACCAGGGGGTCATGGTATGCCTGGAACCGGTCTCACCGTTACTGCCGTCCCAGCTTGCGAAGGCGACAGGCATGAAGACACCCGTCTCAAATCGTGTGGAACCGGCGCCCCTTGGACCTTTCACTACCACCCTCCACACGCCCTCTCTATAGATTCCCACACCGCTTAACGGACCATCAACTCTCTTAACCTTTATGCCGGAGATCCCGGAGCCATTGGCAATCCGCAAGGTCTGAGGAGAGTCCGTCGTACCGCTCTTCCAAAACCAGATATTTACAGGGTGCATGCTGTCTCCATGCCCGAAGTAAGGCATCTCCGACCCGTACAAAGGGAGGTCCGCCGAAAACTGGACGGCCACACCGTCTTCATAGAGGTCCCCCTCGGCCAGCCTGAGTGCCTTACTGTCACCGGGTATGCTCATGGTCCTGTCGTCCCACTGAAGTAGAAAGGCGATCTCATCCTTATTGTACAACGCCTTCACCCCTATCGTGTCGTTTGTGGAGACAAACAACCTCCTCTCGGCGAGCAACTGAGGTATCAACCTAAGGTTGACGGTCTCCGCCACGAGCCACCTGGGGTCATCGGCGGTGTCAGGCAGATCTCCGTCAATACCCTCAGCCCTTATGACCACCTCACCTCCCCTGATGATCTTGGATTCATCGTTCAGGGACGATACGTAGTTGGCAACATACCAGCGCTCCTTCCCTGTCATGGACTTCCTGTTCAAGGGATCGGAGAATGAGGGCATCTGCGTCCCCGGTATCCCGACGGTCACCGTCCTGTATATTTCCTCCGGGCTGTTTCCGAACTTGAAGGTCCAACCCTTCGTCAGATTTCTGGGCCATGTCCTGAAGCCCCAATCGTCCTTCAGAACCTTGGTTGCCACCCCGGTCCCCCTCGCGCCATGACACCCGGCACACCTCTCTTTAAAGAGCGATCTTCCCTTTTCAATCCCGTCAGCAGACGGCTCCATTCCGTCCACAACTTCTATCCCATTTATGGGTTCCTCGAACC
>WGFD01000006.1 GCA_015492395.1 Deltaproteobacteria bacterium
CTCTTCATTGGGTATAATCCTCCTTCTGTTGTTTTTTGGGCCGTCTAAACCCTGGAGGATTATACCCTTTTCCTAATTTACAGAAAAGATATTACAGCATCGTTCAAAGGAGCAAAGGTTGGTTTGCTAAATGGCTTAAGCGATTTAAAGAAAAAGGGATTAATGGTCTTAAAGACAGGAGTCGTGCACCGAAGCGAATCTGGAGAAAAACTCCCGATCGTCTTATCAAAAAGATACTTTCCGTCAGGGAAGAGCTGGAGAGTCATAAAACTCACCGATCTGCTTTCTCTGGCATTGGTGCAGAGGTTGTCCACTGGGAACTCAAGCAAAGAAAGATTAAGGATGTTCCCTCCATCTCTACTATCGCCAAGATACTCTCTCGTTATGGGAAAACAACAAAATCTAAGCCCAAAAGGAACAGCAATAATCAGCCTTATCCATATTGCAAGGCAAAGAAGATGGGAGACTTCCATCAGACAGACCTCGTTGGCCCTCGATATCTCAGAGGGCACAAAGGAGTTACGCGCTTTTATCCCTTCCACACTATTGATGTGGCAGGACATACAGCCTTTGCATGTCAATTTACAAACAAGCAGGCCCTTTCTCTGTGCAGGCATCTTGTTGATGCATGGCAATTTATGGGGATTCCAAGAGTGTCGCAGATGGATAACGAGATGGCGGCTTCCGGCGGAGGCCGATATAAATACAGCATATCCCAGGTTATTAGACTTCATCTTCTCCTTGGGATTCATTTGGTTTTCATCCCTCAGGGAGAGCCAGGCAGAAATGCCTCTATCGAGAGCTTTAATGCTCTCTGGCAGGCTAGAGTGCTTGCCAGACATAATTGTCCGACAATTAATTCCCTGCGGAGAATCAACAAACGCTTTCTTGATTACTATAATTACGAGAAACCTCACAGAGGACTTACCCAGAAAGAACACGATACAAGATTCCCCGGAATACTCAGAGACTATCTCTGGAGATCCCTCAGACACATCCCTAAAGGATTTAGTCTCAATACATATATTGATTCTAAAGGAGAGCTTAAATTGCCTGTTACGAGAGGAAGAATCTCCTATGTTAGAAAAGTTGATTCCAATGGCAGAATTGAAGTCAACGGCTTCCCGTACTTCATCAGAAGAAAGCTTGAGGGGCAATATGTTATTGCTACTATATTTACTCATAGAAGAAAACTTGTTATCAAACAGGATAATAAAACTATTAAGTCTTTTCCTTTTTCAATCAAAGATCATATTGATCCTCCATTGCTTTAATATAAAAAATAATCTTAGTTTGGTATACGATGTTATTACACTCCATAGCATTAAAAAATGGTATACGATGTTATGGTTGCAACCAGTTAATTTGCAAGCTCAGGTTCCAGGCAATTATAATCGATAAACGGGAGCCATGGCAAGGGTTAGATGGGTTCTGTATCCACGGCACTAAAACCGTTGCCATGCGGAACCTCCGGGAGAACGTATTTACAATGTGGCGATTTGACCTCCCATATTTGATGAACTCGTAAAAAGTCGGAAATAGGGGCGACAAAATAAAAAGTTCCGGATGCAAGGCGAGCGAAGGATGAAGCACAACACGGCAGGTGGACTTTTTATGGAGCCGTCATATTTGGCTTGACATCCTTAGCTTCTTTAAATATTGTTTGCTTATCAAGCAACTACATCAAGTAATTTGAACATGACCGCCGAGCGAGCTCTCCGCAGCTTGTTGGAAGGAGTCTTCGCCCGGATATCGCCGCTACGGGTTGTTGCGGGCGGTTTGTTTTATAACTACCCCAAAACATCTGGGCTTCATCAGGACGGACAGGAAGATGAAATACAGAATAGAACGAGATTCGCTGGGGGAGGTAAGGGTGCCTTTGGAGGCGCTCTATGGTCCGCAGACGGCTAGGGCCGTGGCAAACTTCCATATAAGCCGTTGCAAGGCCCACCCGGTTTTTATCAGGGCCACCGCAATGACCATGCCTGCCGCCGCAATGGCCAACATGGAATGCGGCATCCTTGACGAGACTACAGGTAACGCCATCATTGATTCATCCAGGGAGATTATAGACGGCAGATGGCATGCGCACTTTGTGGTCGATGTCTTTCAGACCGGTGCCGGGACCTCTCATAATATGAATGCGAATGAGGTGATAGCCAATAGGGCTATTGAACTGTTGGGGGGTAAGAGGGGCGAATATTCGATTGTAAGCCCGAACGACCATGTCAATATGTCCCAGTCTACCAATGATACCTTCCCCACATCCATGAGGATAGCTGTGCTGATACTAGGGGAGGAGTTACTGAGATCTATAGACCTTCTGATTGGCAGCCTTTCTGGCAAGTCCGAAGAGTTCAAGGGCGTAATAAAGTCCGGCAGAACCCATCTCCAGGATGCCGTGCCTATGAAGCTCGGCCAGGAGTTCGGTGGGTACGCTCATGCCTTGAAAAAGGAGAGGCCCAGGCTGTCACAGGCGCTGGAAACGATGAAGGTGGTAGGGCTTGGCGCCACTGCAGTAGGGACATCCATCAACATTCCTCCAGGCTACAGGGAAACGGTTGTAAACCGTTTATCCGAAGTCTGCGGTCTCCGGTTGAAAGAGGCCCCTGATCTTTTCGAAGCGACACAGAGCATGGGGGACTTTGCCTGTGTCTCTTCCTCCCTAAAGAACCTGTCTCTGGAGATAACAAGGATAGCTAACGACATTAGACTTTTAAGCTCAGGTCCATGGACCGGTCTTGCCGGGATAGTCTTACCCCCTGTGCAGCCCGCGGATCTTCCATCATGCCAGGCAAGGTGAACCCGGTAATGGCCGAGGCACTCAACATGGTTGCCTTTCAGGTTATGGGCAACGATCATACCGTATCTGCGGCGGTCCAGGCAGGGCAGCTCGAACTCAATGTCATGATGCCTGTGATAAACTACAATATATTGAGTTCCATCGAGATATTGAAAAACGGACTATTTGCATTCTCAAAGAGGTGCGTGGACGGGATCGAAGCCGATGAAGAGAGGTGCTGTCAGCAGGACATGATAAAGTGCCCAAACCAGGCAAATAAGATGTCCTCCAAGCCAAGCATGGTATATTACC
>WGFD01000007.1 GCA_015492395.1 Deltaproteobacteria bacterium
CCCCCGGGAATATTACGTGCCTAACCACCTGAAACGGTCTGGCGCCCAGATTCCTCGCGGCGAGGGAGAGGGCAGGATCGACGCGCATCGTCGCGTCCATCGTATAGACCAGCACGGACGCAAAACATCCCATGAAGACAATGGCATACTTCTGTTCCTCGCCTATCCCGAGCCATAGCATGGATAGAGGTATCCAACTGAGCGCCGGCAGAGGCCGGATTATCGATATAATCGGACTCAGGGCGGCCCGTACGACGGGATTTATCCCCATTATGAGGCCGCATGGCACGCCGGCCGTGGCGCTGAGAAAGAAACCTACGAGGACACGTACAGCACTGATCCTCACATCATGGAGCAGTACCGCCTCCGGACCGGTGGACATCTGCTTCATTCTGAGCAGTACCTGGCTGGGGGCCGGCAGGAAGAACGGATCGATGACACCTATACGGACAAAAAACTCCCACAGGCCGAGGAAGACAAGCAACCCCATGGAACTTACGATGGCAACCTGCCAGAGACCGAGGCCCTTCTCCTGCAATCTATCGGCTCTCCTTGGTGGGTTCTTTGCCGCTTCCCGGTGCTACCGGAAGGATCTCAAGGTTGACCCACTCCCTGAAGGCAGGTCTTCCCGGAATGGCCCTGATCTGTTCATGGAGGATGGCGGAGACATACTCCGCCTGTCCGAAGATACCCGAGTCGCTCATGACGCGAAACTGGTCTTCCGCGCCGTGCCAAATAAACCTCTTGATGTTCTTACGTATGAGTTCAATGTCCTGTTGGATATAACGCCCATGAACAATCTTTGCCGCGTCATCCAGGTTCTCTCTCAACCAATCGATTGCGACAAAGTAGGCCTCCATAAAACGGCGCGCCCGATCGGGGTCGGCGTCAACCCAGGCCTTGCCTATTATGAGCACGTCCGGCCCGGTCATCGTCCCGAAGCGTCTGTATATCTCGGTGTCGGTGTCCATGGCCAGGACCTTCGCGCCTTCCACCTCCTTGAGCTGCGAGAATCCGGGTTCCCACACCAAGGCGCCATCGATGTTGCCGGCACGAAAGGCGGCCGGAACATCACCGACCTCGAGATTGACCAGTCGAACATCCTTCGATGGATCAAGGCCATGCTGCCGGAGGATCAAGCGGAGCGTAATATCCACCGAGGAGCCGAATGGAAAGCCTATACTCTTACCTTTAAGATCCACAACATCACCTATGCCGGCCCTTACTACAAGGCCCTCAAAACCTGGAGCTATATCCTGGTTCCCTATCCAGTAAAAACGCCGATTCCCATGGGCCATCGCACTGAGCATGGCTATCTCGCCGAGGCTTGCGAACTGGGCATCACCGGACGAAATCGCGTTGAGGCGGTCCATGCTCTTCCCGATAAAGCTCCATTCCACCTCAAAACCATAATCTTCGAATATACCGTTCTCAATACCGATCCAGACCGGTATATGCCCATACCATTGGGAACCCACGGCAACAACCCGGTGCAGACCGGTCTTGCCGGAACTTGCCGCTCCTCTATCGTCCCTATCACAGCCGGTCGACATCAACACCACGACCACCGCCAATATCAGTGCCGCAACCTTTCTTACACTCACGTTCTTCGCCCTCCAATCGCCTATCGGCTGGATGTCCACGGATAATTCAAGCACAATCATCCCAATAATTCAATATCATGGTACAAATAAACTAGGGGGATATAGAAAACAGCGGTTCTGTAATAGGTCCACCGTGGCAAACGGGGCACCTACCCGGCCTCGTAAGCCTATCCCTCTTCCTGAAGACAAAACCACACCCCTTACATTCAGCCGGGGTGACATTCAGCTGATATCCACCCTTATGAGCCGCTCTCTGGATATGCCCAAGATGCCCATAGACCTCCCTTTCACTGACTCTGACCAGAGTGGAAATCTCCCTGGCCGAGAATCTACCACCTCTGAGTACCTCCTCTATCTCCTTGCGTACGGTTACCCGACGCTCTGCAGGTATTGGGGCCCCCTTGGATCCCTTCAATGTACCATCCCTCCGTCACCAAAAGCTGACCGCTTCGCAAAAAAAACACACTTGTTCCCTGCAGCAAGCTGCGGGGAATGCCCGCCTGTACGGGATGGCCCGAATCTTCTACCGTTTCATGTAACCATCGCCATCAACTCCCCGGCATTGATTACAGCATTGCCAAGGGCATCATTATTGAAATAGGCATATACGTCCATCCCACCATCGACAAAGTCCTTTATCCTCCGTGCCCACTCTGCGAGTTCTCCCTTCGAGTACCGTCCACCATAGAGTGTGGACGTGCCGTGAAACCGTATATAGGCAAACGGAGCCGTCACCTCAATGGGTGTCTGAAAACCCGGCATATGATATATACAGAGGGCAATCTCCCTGTCCCTGAGGATTCTATAGACCTCCTCGTTAAACCACGTACTATCCCTGAATTCGAATACGAACCTCTGCCCACCGGGCAGCAGGCCGATGAAGTCCCTGAGCCTCGATGGATTGGACCTCCACCTGGGCGGCAGTTGGAAGAGTATCGGCCCAAGATGCTCACCCAACAAGGCCGCTCTGTCGAGGAAGAGATCGAGCGACCCTTCCACACCACTCAGCTTCTTCATATGGGTTATGAACCTGCTGCATTTGAGGGCGTAGATGAAACCCCGAGGGGCAGTCTTTTCCCACTCCTCAAAGGCCTTTGGGGCGGGAAGGTGGTAGAAGGTGTTATTCACCTCAACGGTACTAAAGCGGCCGGTATAAAACCTGAGCAACTCCCCTCCCCTCAACTCCGGAGGGTAAAAGAGACCTTTCCAGTGTTCGTAGCTCCAGCCCGAGGTGCCTATGAGGGACCTGCCACCCATAGCGCTCATTTCCCTCCGGACAGCAGGTAGAACTCCTCCCGTCCGTCCCTCATAGCATCATTTAAGGGCGTAATCCTCTTGTCCCTTGCCATCTTTAGGTCGATCTGCATGCTCTTCATAACCTCTCTGTCCCCTGAGCCACCTCCGGAAAGAACCAGTCGAAGCAGATCATCATACCTACCCTCACGTCTTCCAGGGTACGGCCCAAGTTATAGAACTTGAATGGCATGTTTCCGGTGTCGAAGATCCTCTTCTCCGAAGCCATCTGCACTAAGCTACCGGAATACCCGCTCACTGTGCATCTTTAAAAGCCCGGTATTCCGTATCTTTGCGGAATACTGCACATAACAATGTGCGCATGCCGAGCGTCGGAACAGGGTGGACTAAGACACGACAAGTCGGGGGCAGCGCAGAAATTTACTATTATGATGCTCCGTATAGGATAGAAGACTTACCTGAAACAGTCAAGGATGTCCGGTAAGCCGCATTGGAGGCGCTTCCCGTGCATCTTGCCAATCCTCTCTTTAAACGTGTGTCTGCCATCGTAAGCCGAATCATCTTATCCCGTGCACCATTTCACTCGATAAGATCACAATCGGAAGCCTTTCAGGCAAATAAGTCCTTGCCAAAAGCCCCCCGCCATAATTATAATTGCAGCCATGAAAAAGAGGGAACAGTGGGGAACAAGGATCGGCCTGATACTCGCCATGGCCGGAAACGCCATAGGTTTGGGCAACTTCCTGCGCTTCCCCGTGCAGGCCGCCGATAACGGGGGCGGCGCCTTTATGATACCATACTTCATCTCCTTCATACTCCTGGGTATACCGCTCATGTGGATAGAGTGGGGAATCGGCAGGTACGGCGGCACTGTAGGACACGGCACGGCGCCAGGCATGTTCGACGCCCTGTGGAAGAACAGGCTGGCAAAATACATCGGGATCCTGGGAATACTCCTGCCCCTTATAGTGGTAGTATACTACGTATACATATGCTCCTGGACCCTGGCCTTCGGTATAACCTCCATCTTTGGCTATCTTCCCCATCCCAACGTCGACCCGAGCTCAATAACGCCCCAGGAGTATCTCTGGCCTTACAAAGACCACCTGTACCAGTATATCGGCGCCACCTCTTCCGGCCTCTTCTTGAGACCTACGCCATCGGCCTACCTCTTCTTCATCATAACGCTGCTCCTGGCCTTCAGAATACTATATAAGGGGATAGTGGGAGGTATCGAAAAGCTCAATAAGATAGCCATACCCGCCCTTTTTTTAATGGCCGTAGTCCTACTGATCAGGGTGATAACGCTGCCATCACCTGTAGGAAACAGCCTTAAGGCCCTGGATGGCTTCTCCTTCCTATGGGAGCCCGACCTTACAGGGCTGTTGAGCAGCAAGGTTTGGCTCGCCGCGGCAGGCCAGATATTCTTCACCCTCTCACTCGGAATGGGGGCCATAATGACCTACGCCAGCTATGCCAGGAAAGATGAAGACATAGCCCTGGACGGCCTGTCGACGGCATCCCTCAATGAGTTCGCCGAGGTCGTTCTTGGCAGTACGATCGCAATAGTATCGGCCGTCGTCTTCTTTGGTCCGAATGGCGCGAAGGAGATCGCCGGAGGAGGAGCGTTCAACCTTGGATTCATCAGCATGCCGGCCATCTTCTCCAACATGCCGTTCGGCCACTTCTTCGGTTTCATATGGTTCCTCCTCCTCTTTTTCGCCGGCCTGACCTCTGTGGTTGCACTCTCGCAACCGGCGATAGCCTTTCTTGAGGACGAATTCGGATGGAAGAGGGAAAAGTCGGTCATGGTGCTCGGCCTGGCCTTCTTCATATTCGCCCATGTCCCAATATTCATCAATGGCGCGCTGGATGAGATGGACTTCTGGGCAGGAACCTTCGGGCTTGTCATTCTCGCCCTTATGGAGGTAGTAATCTTCTTCTGGATCTTCGGTTCGGAAAACGGATGGAGAGAGATAACGAGGGGCGCTCATATAAAGATACCTAAGGTCTTCTATTACATAATGAAGTACGTCACTCCCACATTCCTTGTCGTCATTATAGTCGCATGGAGCTACAACCAACTTCCTGATATACTCTCCAAGTCCGACAGCGGGATATGGATCGCAAGGCTGTTCCTGGTTACGTTGCTGATAGTCCACATCGTAGCAGTAAGGGTGGCATGGACGAGGAGGAGGAAATGACTATAAAAGGGTGGCTATTCCTGACTGCATCCTGGGGCCTTGTGACGGCTCTCCTGATATACTGCTTTTATAATGTACTCTTCGGCAAGGGAAAACACCGCAAGTAGCACGCCAAGGTAGACTTTAAGGCGCCGAGCCTAAGTGATCTCCTATCTATAGTTCACCGTACTCTTTTACCCTCCGGCACTCCCAGGCATACCTGGATAGATACGGTACCGTCCAGCGCTACAACCACGCGACCATACGGACATACCAACATCTGCCGATCTCTCTTAAAGTTTCAGTTCAATATCCCGAAATATAGTCTGCCCCAAAGAAGCGGAGCGGTGGACAGTGCCCTCCGGCAGAGGTAAGGTATACAAGCCCATGAACAAGATCTTCCGTATCGATCAACAGTATAAAGCAGTATCTGCCATATCCTAGAGCCTCTCTGGTCCCTGCGGGGCCAAAAACAGCGGATCTCGGTCAGGAAAGAGATAGTATGCCCCATACGGCCAGTAAAGACATACTCAGCGAAGGGGCGGCACTCTTGGAGAGGTATTATCTGGCTATAAGGCCCATCTCTCCGGACCCCGCAAGGGCGGAACCATACCTGAAACCCCTGGCCGGGGCCACCGGCCTCGACTCGGCAACCATAAAGCAGAAGTTAGTAGGGACGGCGCTACAGGTACTCAAAGTAGATAATGACGGATCCTCTCTGGAAAAGATAGCGGATACTCTGAAGAGGGACGGAGTCCCTTCAACGGTTATAAGACATTCCGATATACGCAGACATCCCAGGCCTCGCAGAATAAAGAGCGTGGAACTGGGGAAGGACTCCATTAAGCTGCTGGATCCCGGAGGAGCCGACGTATCTATCAGCAAGAGGAAGAAGTGTCTTTTGGTCCTCTTCACGGAGGATATAGAAGGGATAAGGAAAAAGCGTCTGGCCAGACAGGCCTTTAATCATGGAGCGCCCTTCTCCATGCAGGACATACTACACTTCATATTTTGCAACCGTCCTGTCATGGATATATATCTCTCCGGGTCGGATGTGCCGTTGAGGATAAACGGTA
Source organism: Deltaproteobacteria bacterium (assembly GCA_015492395.1). Classification (GTDB taxonomy): domain Bacteria; phylum Desulfobacterota; class GWC2-55-46; order S146-70; family S146-70; genus S146-70. Next base: position 6,118 of record WGFD01000007.1, read on the forward strand.
CAGGTTTCAACTACAGTTCCCTCGGTGAGCAGAACAAGGGAAGTGTCGCCGGTAACTTTCCTGTACTCATAAAGGAGATCGAGCGTTGCTCAGCCGGTATGCTCATGGACACCGGCTTCTGGGAAAACACCCTGCCCTTCATACACTGGCCGGAGGATCGAGACAAGGAGAAGCTGTTAAAAGAATTTGCGGTATACTCGCGCTTCGCCTTCCTGGCCTGCAAAGGAGGGCTATTCACCACGAAGCCACAGAAAGGGATATTTACCGGATTGCCCCTCCTCGAACAGGCGAAAAGGCTGTTTTGGGCAGGTCCGCTCCTTCCAGTCACAGTTGGAACGGAAAAGGCGAATAATGAAGAGACTACAGGGAAAGAGGCTAAGACCCTCCCCCAGCCACCGCACCAGGCCTCCGTATACCGGCCGAAGCAGATCTCCACATGGGGACAGGGAATACACCTCTTCTTAGTCAACTATAAGAGGTATATAAGGACACTTGGGCCACCGATACTCTTCTATCCACTTACAGCCGTATCCTTAGCCTCTTTCGCCCTCTACTACACACTGGAGAGGTATATACTCCTCCCTGCGGGTTTCATATCCATGGGCCTGATACTTTTTATCCACTCTTTTGTTTTACTAAGACGCAAGAGGACCATAGAGAACTGCCCGACAAGTAAAGTACGCTCTATGCCCATGGGTGAGGTAGAGGTTAAGGGTTACGCAAGACAGAAATACTATTTGAAGTCACCGCATAGCCTTACAGATTGCGTCTACTACTCCTACAAGATATACGAAGAGACATACAGAAGCGGAGAGCATAAGAATGTACTGAGGGAGTGGGGTGACAGCGGTCGCGTGCCGTTCTATCTCGAGGACGATACTGGAAGGGTTCTGATAAACCCGGAGGGGGCAATCGTAAGGACAGGGAGAAGCCGGAGACTGAGGGGGAGCATGCTGGCAAGATTCGCGGGGATAGACGCCTATTCCAACAATGCCACGGTCGTAGAGAAGGCTATCGCTGCAGGCCAGTTCATCTATATAAAGGGTTACGCCAGCCGCCTTATTATGAGCGGAGAAGAACGGAAGAAGACGGTGATAGAACGGCTCCGGGAGTTAAAGAGAGACGGCCATCGCATGAGGCGCTACGACTCGGATATGGATGGAACTATAAGCGAAGAGGAATGGGAAGCTGCCAGAAGAGATATCGAAGACGAAACGCTCCTGGAAACATTAAACTCCACCGGCAACAAGGATGACATCGCCATAGGGGAACACCCTTCAGGCGGCCTGTTCTATATAACGGACAGACATGAAGAGGGGATACTAAGGACCATGACATGGAAGATACCGCTCCTCCTCATCTTTGGAGGGGCGGCCGTGACAGGAGGCGCAATACTTCTATTGCGGTTTTTTCAACTGCAATCCACATTCCAGTGATTCGACAGTTTCCAGTCCCTCTTTAACTCTATCCCCAACATGCATATACCGGATACGGTCCCTGGTGATATATACGGCTGCTTCCCCCGGAAGAATATACAGGAAACTCTCAAGTTTAAATGCCGGAGAACCGATAAATAAACCATCCCCGATCAAGCTGATATAGAGTGGGTTGACAAACGTCAGGCCACAGGAAAGATACAGAACAAACGACAAGGAGGGTATATATGGTTCCCATGGTGGTTCTGGTAGTCTTTCTCTTGATAGTTGCAGCTATCGTTATTTACTTCGTAACGATCTATAACGGCCTGGTAGTGGTGAAGAACAATGTGGAGAAGGCCTGGAGTAACATAGACGTGCTGTTGAAGCAGCGCTTTGATGAACTTCCAAAGCTCGTGAAGGTATGCGAACGGTATATGAAACATGAAGCCGACACGCTGGAGAGGGTGATCAAGGCGCGTTCAATGATGTCCAACGCGAGGAATATGAAAGAAAGAGGACAGGCCGAGGGTATGATAACGGAGGCCTTGAAGTCCCTCTTTGCCGTAACCGAGAACTATCCTGAACTCAAAGCGGACAAGAGGTTCGGACAGCTCCAGTCCAGGATAACTGAGATAGAAAACGAGATCTCGGACAGGAGGGAGCTCTATAATGACAGCGTGAACATATTCAATATACGCATAGAAAAGATACCGGATGTCTTCGTGGCAAACCTCCTTAGATACAGGTCAAGAGAACTATGGCAGATCAATCCGGAAGAGAGAAAGGACGTTGAGATAAAGTTTGCCTATTGATAATGCACAGCAAATATCCCATACTTATAGGCCTGAAAACAACCTCAACTGTGGCTGAATAACGTTCTCCGGCAATTCAAGGGGGTATACACCGGTAAAACACGCGTCACAGAAGTCCACACCGGCCGACTCCACGGCACGATAAAGGCCGTCAACACTCAAGTATCCCAAGCTATCCGATGTTATAAACCTGCTTATCTCATCTACCGTATGGGATGAAGCTATAAGCTCCTTCTTCGTGGGTGTATCTATGCCATAGAAGCAGGAACAGATCGTAGGGGGGGAACTTATTCTCATGTGAACCTCACTGGCCCCGGCATTCCTGATCATCTTGATGATCTTCCTGCTGGTTGTACCTCTGACAAGGGAGTCATCAACTACGACCACCTTCTTCCCCTTTATCACATCACTGATGGCATTGAGTTTGATCTTCACACCGAAGTGTCTTATCGTCTCTTTAGGCTCAATAAAGGTCCTGCCAACGTAATGGTTCCTTATCAAGCCCACCTGCAACTGTATGCCCGACTGCTCCGCGTATCCAACCGCCGCCGGGACTCCGGAGTCCGGCACCGCGATGACTACATCGGCATCCACGTGACATTCCCTTGCCAGTTCCCTGCCAAGGTTCTTTCTGATGGTATAGACATTGGCCCCATCGAATATCTTGCTGTCCGGCCTCGCAAAGTAGATAAACTCAAAGATACAGGGGGTATATGGCGCCTCCTCGAATGGCTTTCTGGACTCGAGCCCGTTATTATCTATGAAGAGCAGTTCCCCTGGTTCGATATCCCTGATATACTCAGCTTCGATGAGGTCGAATGCGCAGGTCTCGGAGGCTACAATCCACGCATCCTTGAGCCTTCCGAGCGCGAGGGGCCTGAAACCGTTAGGGTCTCTAGCCGCTATCATTCCCTTTTCCGTAAGCAACAACAGTGAATACGCCCCTCTTACCCTGCCAAGGGCATATGTTAATCTATTGATGAGCGAACCCTCTCTGGATGTAGCCATGAGGTGTATGATGGTCTCAGTATCCATGCCGGACTGGAATATCGAGCCGTACGCCTCCAGTTCGTCCCTAAGTATGCCGGCGTTTACAAGGTTTCCGTTATGCGCAATAGCTATCTCCCCCATCGAGTACTCCACCACGAATGGCTGGGCGTTATTCACCGAGGTATCGCCTGTGGTCGAGTAACGGACATGGCCGATGGCGGAGGGGCCCCTTAAGTCCTTGAGCACATCTTCACTGAACGCATCCGCCACAAGGCCCATGGACTTATGCGCATGGAGGTGGTTCATATCGGAAGAGACTATGCCGCAGCTCTCCTGCCCCCTATGCTGGAGGGCATATAGTCCGAGATAGGTTATATTGGAGGCCTCAGGGTGCCCGTAGACACCGAAGATGCCACACTCCTCGCCAGGTTTGTCCATATGGGTCAACATCTTCATTACACCCCCTCCACAGAAAAGCCACGCTAATCAACCGATAGTTATAACGACACCACATACACTTTCCCGAGACATCCGACTTGACCGGAGCAACATCCCTCTTCTCATATCAGGCTAAAACCATCCTTCCATGCCTCCTCTAATCTTGAAACGGGCAGGTCGATGAATCCATCGACAACCAATCTGTCACCGCCAACCCTTCCTATGGTGGCAACCGGCACTCCTTCTTCACTGCAGATATCCCTGAAGCGTACAACATCCTCCTCCCCCATCGTCAGGATGACCCTCGACTGGCTCTCCCCGAAGAGCAACGAATCACACCTCATACCCCGGCCGTCAACCTTGACCGTAGCCCCGATAGCCCCTTGATCCCCGGATATACAGGACTCTGCAACAGCAACGGCAAGTCCTCCTTCCGAGCAATCATGGGCTGACCTTACTATGCCGGCCCCTATCGCCCTGAGACAGGCGGACTGTATCCCCTTTTCAAGCGAGAGATCCAGGGAGGGGCACACCCCCCTGTCCAGTCCGTGAATAACCTTGAGATACTCGCTCCCGCCGATCTCATCCCTTGTCTCGCCGATCAGCACTATCACATCCCCTTCCGCCTTGAATGGCTGCGTGGCAATCAACATCACATCGTCTATAAGACCGACCATGCCAACCGTCGGCGTAGGGTAGATGGCGGTCCCCGAGGTCTCGTTATAGAGGCTAACATTGCCACTCACCACCGGCACGCTCAGTTCACGGCATGCCTCGCCCATCCCCGCAAGGCACTCCTTGAACTGCCACATGATCTCCGGCCTCTCCGGGTTGCCGAAGTTCAGACAGTCCGTGACGGCCAGAGGCCTGGCCCCTGCAACGACAAGGTTCCTTGCAGCCTCGGCGACCGCTATCGCCCCCCCGGTGCGTGGGTCGATATAGCAATATCTGCTGTTGCAGTCGATTGTCATCGCGAATGCCTTATTCGTTCCCTTTATCCTCAGGACAGCGGCCCCGTAGCCAGGCAACACCACAGTATCGGTCCTCACCATATGGTCGTATTGGCTGTAGATCCACTCCCTTGAACAGATGTTCGGCGAGGCCAGCAGTTCGAGAAGCACACCATTGAAGTCCGCCGGCTCCTCGACTACGGCCATATCAAGCCTCCGGACCTCGTCGAGATAGGCCGGCCTCTCAAGAGGCCTGTCATAGACGGGGGCGCCGTCAGTCAGCGCCCTTACCGGTATCTCTGCAACAATACCATCACCTTCCCTTATCCTGAAGAGGCCGTCTCCGGTAACTTCGCCTATGACAACCGCGTCAAGGTCCCATTTCCGGAATATCCCGCCCACATCTTCCTCGCATCCCTTTTTTACAACAAGGAGCATCCTCTCCTGTGACTCGGAGAGCATGACCTCGTAAGGCGCCATCCCCTCCTCCCTCCTGGGAACAAGCGCCACGTCAATATCGATACCGTTACCCACCCGACCGGCCATTTCGACGCTCGATGAAGTAAGCCCGGCCGCACCCATATCCTGTATGCCGGTGATATAGTCGGTCCGAAAGACCTCGAGACACGCCTCAAGCAGGAGTTTCTCCGTGAACGGATCGCCGACCTGCACCGTCGGTCTCCTCTCTTCACCACCCTCCCCAAAGACATCGGAGGCCATTGTCGCACCATGTATACCGTCTCTCCCAGTCTTGGAACCGACATACATGACCGGGTTCCCCACACCCTCGGCCCTCCCCCTGAATATCCTGTCCCTCTTGACAACACCAACCGCCATTGCATTCACAAGGCAGTTGCCGTTGTAAGACTCATGGAAGTACACCTCTCCTCCAACCGTAGGCACACCTATACAGTTCCCATAGCCGGCTATGCCGGCGACCACACCGTCTACAAGGCCGTGTGTCCTGGGGTGGTCCACAGTGCCGAAGCGGAGGGAGTTCAACAGGGCTACCGGTCTGGCCCCCATTGTAAATATGTCCCTAAGTATTCCTCCCACACCGGTCGCCGCACCCTGGTAGGGCTCGATATAGGATGGATGATTATGGCTCTCCACCTTGAAGACCAACGCCAGGCCGTCACCTATATCTATCACCCCGGCGTTCTCCCCGGGCCCCTGCAACACATGCGGTCCCTCCGTGGGAAGCCTCTTCAGGTGGGGACGGGAAGACTTATAGGAACAATGTTCGCTCCACATAACGGAGAAGATACCAATCTCCAGGAGGTTGGGTTCCCTCCCCAGGTGTTTCAGTATCTCTAGATATTCGGCCTCGGTAATCCCGTGTTCATCGATTATGTCCTTTGAAATACTCATAATGACTCTATCATCTCAGCGGCCTTTCTCAATATTTCCCGTTCGTTGTCATACTCAATCTTATCCATAGCCTCAACGATAGGAAACCACCTGCAGTCATCCACTTCGTAGTCATGGTCACCTACATCCCCACCGGTATACTCCATCAGAAAGAAGTAGACTATCTTGAAGAACCTCACGGTCTCCGCCTCTTCTCTCCGGCAATAGAAGTACTGTATGTGGCCTATCTTCTTAAGTATCCTGCCGTCAAGGCCTGTTTCTTCCTTTACCTCCCTGTGTGCCGTCCTGGCTATATTCTCACCATGTTCAACCAACCCCTTGGGCAGTTCCCATACATTGCCACCCTTAACCGCTATCAGGGCCACCTCTATCCGGTTCTTGAAGCGCCTGAAGACAACCCCACCGGAAGATAACTGCCTTTCCGTCTTCAATCAAAGACACCTCCGTACAGCATGTGCTGGAACAATCCACAAGTAGTTAAAGATGTCCAGTGAGCGTTTGCCCGTGCATAACATACAGGCACTACATGCTGCGAGCCACATGGAACTTCAGAGAGCCTTGAACATGCATCTCGAGCGTAATATAACCTGTCCGCCAGATTGACCTGTCTGCCAAGATTGACAGGCAGGCAGGCGGGGCGGATAATTCCTTGCATGAGGAGATTCCCTGTCTGCTACAGGGAGCTTCAATATCCTGTAGATATCAGATTCAGAGCGTCGGCTTATGGGTCTCTCTCTTCTCCTGACAGGTGGTACAGTAGATGGCCGTAGGAATCAACCTCAACCTCCCCTCATCGATATCCTGCCCGCAATCCTCGCACCTGCCGTATGTGCCATCTTCCAGTTTGCGTACCGTTTCATCCATCCTCGTAAGTTCATCCCTCTTAATATCCGTCAAGGCAAGGCCTGTATCCTCAATCAAGTCTATAAGACCCAATTCCTCCACATCGTGCGGGTTGTCAAACTGCTCATTGTACTCCCTTCCGAGCTTCTGAAAGAGTTCCTCCCTGAGTTCCAGCCACATCCTTCTCTTCTTCTCCAAAAGCATCCGTCTCAACCTCTGCTCTCTGGCCGACTTCTTTTCCGCCATACTGAATCCTCCTAGTTTTCTAGCAGACAGGGTATCTACCCTGCGCCAACTCACCGGTAAACTCGCCTATCCTCGAAAACGCACTCTCTATGATCCCCTTGACCCCCTTCTCCACCCTCTTCTTTTCCATGCCACTCCTGAGGATAAGCTGAACCGAAGCAAGATGGGGACTGTCTATGGGCTTGCCTATCTGACTTAACAGCCATACATAGACCTCCCTCACTCCTTCGATCTCATCATATATGGACCCGGCGATACGATGAGAGAGTATATTATATATCTTGCCAACATGGCTTACCGGATTCTTCCCCGCTGCGGCCTCTGTTCCCATCGGTCTGTTCAAGGAAATCACGCCATTCGTCCTGTTGCCCCTCCCTACCTGACCAGAGTCCGCATCCTCGGCCGATGTGCCGAGAAGAGAGAGGTAAACTCCGTTCAGCCCATGACCTCTCCTGTCCAGGGCATTATACGATATTCTCACATTTTCAAAGTGCATTCCCGACACAAAACACCTTAGCGCCCTCACGACTCTGCTCTTTACCCGGAAGTACCCCTCCTCATCCTCTATTTCCCCGGACATGAGCGGCATAGCTACGGTAAGGTCGAGTTCATTTCCCTTCCTTAAGCCCATGACCTTTACATCCTCGCCGGTCTCAGGAAACTGTTCCTTAAATACGGGAGAATTCAGAAACCTCTCGGTATCATACACCGCCTTCTCCGTTGCCGTCAGCGGTGCATAACCGACGACCGCGGATGTATCATTCGCACCCCTTATGCGCCCCTTCCTTGAAAATATGTCCCGGAGCTCCTCGGATCCCGGTGAAAGCACCACCCTTACGCTGAGATCCCTCTCGGGATCAACATGCGGCAACTTCTCTTTAAACCATCCTCTTGCGGTCCTCTCAGCGATCTCACACACAGGGATCTCTTGCTTTCCCACCCTGAAGGTGGCCCTATCACCCACAATAAGCTCCATCGGTTTCAACACCTCACCGCCTCCAAAGTCCCTCTTAACCCGGCCTGCGATCAGCATCCCTTTATCTATATTGTGATGGAGGATATCCCCGAACTCCTTGATGTATTCTCTGCAAAGCGCAACCGATATCTCGTCCATGACGGCGTCACAGATATAGTCCGGATGCCCAGTACCCTTTCTCTCCACTATCTCAATATCTCTGCCCGAAGTAGGGCTGTCCCTGAGAATCTCAACCGATATTGCTCTCATATGTCCCCCGCCGCCTTCTTCCCGCCACCTTTCCCGAGATACCGCTCCTTCTCACTGAAGATACAACCACAGTACTGCTGCCTGTAAAGTCCCATCTCCTTCGACTCTCTGATGCCATCCCGCCATCCGGCACGAAAGTCTTCGTAGAGGAAGTCGACACCGATCTTTTTCCCAATGGAACGGCCCATGCGTTTAACCGAGTCGTGGTCCTGGTATCTGCTGTACAGGAGGGACGATGAAAAGTAGTCAAAACCTTCCTTCCTGGCAGCCTCCGCAGTCGCCTCAAGCCTGGACATATAGCAGTAGCGACACCGACCGTCTACATCGTTAATGGTATTCCTTATAAACCCTTCCAGGTCATACTCATCCCTGTAGATGACCTTCAGATCCATCTTTTCCGCCAGGACTCTAACCGCCTCCAGTCTTTTACAGTATTCGGTATACGGGTGTATGTTTGGATTGTAGAAGAAGCCCCATACCTCCATCCTGTCCCCTACCACCTGTCGCAAGGGATAGATAGAGCAGGGGCCGCAACATATATGAACCAGCAGTTTCATCATATTAAAAGGTCAAAACAACCTCTCCTGCCCTTTAAGACGGTTTCTCTCCTCATACTCCCTGCCAAGGTGCTCATAGGCCGCCTGAGTCGCCACCCTTCCCCTGGGGGTCCGGTGTATAAAGCCCTCCTGTATCAGATAGGGCTCGTATACATCCTCCAGGGCGTCCCTCTCCTCCTGTAGGGCCGCGGCCAGAGAATCTATGCCTACAGGACCGCCACCGAATCTGTCTATGATGGTCTTCATCATCAACCTGTCCATCTTATCGAAACCACGCTCATCTATCTCCAACATACGCAATGCATTGTCGGCCACTTCTCTTGTAATCGTCCCATCCGCCTTAACCTGGGCGAAGTCCCTCACTCTCTTCAGAAGCCTGTTCGCTATCCTCGGTGTGCCCCTCGACCGCATGGCGATCTCCCTTACACCATCCCCCTCGACCTCGACATTCAATATGGTTGCGGATCTGGTGATTATCGTAGTCAGATCCTCCGGTGAATAGAAGTCCAGTCTCGCTATCACACCAAACCTGTCCCTCAGCGGCGATGTGAGCAGCCCCGCTCTGGTTGTGGCCCCTATCAACGTAAACCTCGGAAGATCTATCTTTATGTTCCTTGCGGAAGGTCCCTGGCCGATGATCACATCTATCTTGAAGTCCTCCATCGCCGGGTAGAGCACCTCCTCGATGACATTGCTCAGCCTGTGGATCTCGTCTATAAAGAGGACATCACCCTCCTCGAGGTTGGTGAGGATGGCGGCAAGATCTCCGGCCCTTTCGATTACAGGACCCGATGTGGTTCTGATATCCACATCCAGTTCGTTCGATATTATGTAGGCGAGGGTTGTCTTGCCCAGGCCAGGCGGACCGCAGAAGAGTATATGATCAAGCGGCTCGCCCCTGCCCTTGGCGGCATCGATAAATACCTTCAGGTTCTCTTTGGTTGTATGCTGGCCGACATACTCATCAAGGCACCGCGGTCTCAGAGTGATATCAAATGATATATCTTCTTCCCGCTCGCAAGTCGATATCTCTCTTTCCGACAAAACAACTCCCCGCTATCTCTTAGAAAGTATCTTTAATGCCCTTTTGAAGAGCAACTCGAAACCATCCCCTTCCATGCAGGTCTTCCTCACTTCCTCAAGCGCCGTGTCAGCCTGCTGCGGCCTGTATCCCAGGTTAACGAGCGCGGAGAGGATGTCCCCGAATATGCCGTCCCTTCCGTCGCCCTTCCCTGCGGCAACCCCTTGCAGATCCTTGACCTTGTCCTTAAGCTCAACTGCAAGCCTCTCCGCGGTCCTTGAACCTACACCGGGGATGGACTTCAACCTTGCAGAATCACGGGAAGAAAGGGCCCCGGCCAGATCATCCGCTGAAATACCGGAGAGTATATTCCTCGCCAGCCTCGGTCCTACGCCGGACACACCTATAAGCATCTGAAAGAGGGTCTTCTCAAGCTCAGTGGAGAAGCCGTAGAGATTGATCGCATTCTCCCGGAGATGGGTATAAACGTTAAGGTGCACAGAGTGATGGATATCGGGAAGATTATAGTAGGTGGATAAAGGCACGAAGATTTCGTAGCCTACTCCACCCACATCTACTACCACCGATTCCAATGTCTTGTTTATGATCCTGCCATGGATGTGGGCTATCATCTTTTTATGTATTCATGTCCTGTTGTCGCCTGTATTCATGCCACCCCGGTGGTTAAGGTGGCATATGGCAATAGCCAACGCATCCGCTGCATCCGACGTGGGAAGATACGGTATACCCAGGAGGACCTTAACCATACTCTGGACCTGCGCCTTATCGGCCATGCCGTATCCGGCCACGGCCTGCTTCACCGTCATCGGACTATACCCAAAGACATCCAACCCCGCATTCGCCGCCGCTAAGAGGGCGATGCCCCTTGCGTGCGCCAGCATCACGGCGCTTTTTACATTCCTGGCGTAGAATACCTCTTCAACCGCAACCGTATCCGGCTTGAACTTATTCAGGATAGCATTCAACCCTTCGGAGAGCACCGCCAATCTCTTGGACAACGGCAGTAATTGGTTCGCCTTTACAGTTCCATCGGCAATATGAAAGGGTCTACCTTTCTTAGAATCTATGACACCATATCCTATAGTTATCGAACCAGGGTCGACACCGAGGATCCTAACCATTCACCGATCCGATGCCACACATATCCAGGAGAGGGATAGCCGGCTCAGGCCGCACCTTCCATAGCATCCGCCGGCATATCGAAGTTGGCATATACGCCCTGAACATCGTCGAGGTCTTCCAGCTCGTCCATGAGTCTGAGGGTCTGCCTTGCCGCGCCACCCTCAACGCGGACGGTCATCTTTGGTACCATGGTCAATTCGGCAAAGGCGAACTCTATCCCTCTCCCGATGAAGGCATCCTTTATCCTGTGGAAGTCCGCCGGTTCGGTATAGACCTCATATATCTTGTCATCCTCATTGGCGGCCACGTCGAGCGCCCCCTCCTTCAGGGCAATATCTATAAGCTCGTCCTCCGCTACGGAATTTATGTCGAATGTGATCAAGCCTGTGTTCTCAAAGATCCAAGCCACCGAACCGCTCTCCCCCAACCTTCCACCACACTTGTTGAAGGCATGCCTTATCCCGGAAGCAGCCCGGTTTCTGTTATCAGTCGCCACCAGGACCAGCACGGCGACACCACCGGGCCCATAACCTTCGTAGATGAACTCTTCATAGTTATCATCCTTCAACTCCCCGGCGCCCTTCCTTATGGCCCTCTCTATATTGTCATTGGGGACATTCTCGGACTTGGCCTTCTCTATAGCGGTCCTGAGACGCGGGTTCCCGTTGATGTCGCCGCCCCCAACCCTTGCCGCCACCATTATCTCCTTTATAAGCCTTGAGAAGACCTTTCCCTTTTTCGCGTCGGTCTTCGCCTTCCTGTGCTTGATATTGGCCCACTTGGAATGTCCAGCCATAAGCAAACCTCTCATAAGGTGAGTCCCACAAGATTATAAGATTATGATGTCCAACATCATTACATAAATA
>WGFD01000008.1 GCA_015492395.1 Deltaproteobacteria bacterium
GTAAACCTCTTCAAATCTCATCTTCCTGACCTCCTGTAGCAGTTCTGTTCGTCTCATGGCTTCTCCTTTCAGGAGATAACCATACACCGGACAATTCACGTGCTGCAACTCCGGACAGTTTACGTGTTACTAACACTGCTACATTTTCACTTGACATTGGTCCGCAGACCATCATATACTCCTTGAAAAATATCCTGATACAGGTTCTCGAAAGAGACTAACAGGGGATCTAGTGTGACTCTGGAGTGGGTCCGCCGCTGTAACCGGGGACGAAGACCGCGAGATGCCACTGTCCAATCGAAATTGGATGGGAAGGCGTGGTTGGTAGTATGATCCGGAAACCAGAAGACCTGCCTGTATTGATAATATGTGTGACTGCACTCCTCGTGGAACAGGATTGCACGTGGGCCGCGTTTGAGGATTGAAAAGGGAGAATCCCCAAACTCATAAGTTGAGTTTGGGGATTTTTTGGATCAAAAAACACATTCCACAGGAGGTGAGGCAACTATACAGTTTCGGACTTGGCCGGCTCTGTCTCAAGGGAAGAGGAGTGTAAGTCTCCCGCCGCCCCGCGACTGTAATCCGGACGGAGACCACACGGATGCCACTGGCCTTGTCGGCTGGGAAGGCGTGGTCGGAGGATGAAGGAGAGTCAGGAGACCTGGACGGAGCCAAACCTTCAACAGATTCCCGAGGGGGAAAAGATGAGGAAAAAGAATGAAAAAACACTTATGTTCCTGACATTAGCGGTCATCTTAATTAACGAAAACAAATAGCGTCCTTTTACGACTGAGGATGCCTGAGTTGCAGGCGAAGGAATTGTGCAGATGGAATCCGGCGGCGAGTACGTAGCACAAAGCAACGGTGATAACGAATACCTGTTACAATTTGTCCCGATATACGGCCTCACAGACCGGCTTGAACTCTCGGTGAGCTACCGTACAAGTTCGTGGAAACCGGTGGAGGCGGGGATATCAGCGGGTTGGAGGACGCATCATTGGGGCTGAAGATCCTCATACTAGAAGAAGGCGATGACACCCCTGCGCTGATCCTCAAGACCCTTGTCAAGTTCGATAACGGGGACAAAGATAACGGCATGTGAAGCGGCGATAAGGACCTGGGCTTCGTTGTTGCAGCAATAAAGGAAAAAAGGAAACGGGAACCCTGCTTCTTCACGCCAACGTAGGCTACACACTTGTCGGACGGGCTTTCGACCTTGATTTCAAAAATTATATCCTTTACGGGTGGCCGGTGAATATTCTCTCAACGAAAGAACGAACCTTATGGTGGAGTTCTCTGGAGAAAGCAATTCCCACTACCACATAGGGGCCTTCGGGCAACACGATCTCCAGTGGCTTCTAGGCTTGACTTACCGGTTGACCGAGAGTACACTTATTGACTCGGGACTTAAGATCGGGCTCCTGGAAAGTAGCCCAGACCTAGGCTTGACCGCGGGTCTATCCATTAACTTTTAAAAAGGAGGTAACGCTTATGAAAGAGACGGCCGTAGAAGAAAGTATGTTGAACGGCATATGGCCTGTATTGATCGTAATGGGAGTGGCCTTTGCAATGGTGGTTATCGTTTACGGGGTAGATTCAGTGCTCCCCGGTGCCCATGACACATTTCACGACTTCAGGCATGTCATAGGTATTCCGTGTCACTAACTAACCGGCGCTCATAAGAAAACTCAGATACAGTGCAATGAGCACCAAGATGGAAACGATTGATTGGAGGAAAGGAAGATGCGTCTAAAACCACTTGACTGGAAGAGGGGGATCGGTTTGGGAATCTTTACGGGGGTGATATGGGGATGGATAGTCGTCGGTATTAACACGTTGAGCGGAGCCTTTCCTTTTGAGAACGGTCTGCTCTACAGCCTCATCACTTTTTCCATAGGAGGCGCCGTCTTTGGGATCGTGATCGGAGGCTTTATGGTGGTCATGGAAGGACGGCTTCCTTTCAAATGGCCGTTTCCGAATGCCGTTTTTCTCTCCACCTCGCTATGGGTTGTACTGAGCCTTACCGGCCTCATGCTGTCTTTTGTCAAGCCTGGAAGATACCATCATGTGACCGCCCAGACCATCCAGGGGCTTGGGCTGGCCGTAATATTAGGGGCGCTTCTCGGCCTTATGTGGAACAGGTCGGTGGGCCGGCGCGGCATACGGCCATAAACCGGCAACAAGTTGCTGAGAATCGGCTACCTGTGTACTTAAAAAGGATACTTGCTACATACAGGTGGTCCCCTCTATCCGCAGGACGGACACCATCGAAATTAAGGAAAGGTATCATAGAGGTCTGGACATGGCCGTTGTAGGTGCTGGAATTAACATGTGAAGCAGAAACCGGTACATATCCTTTTGTTACTTGTATTCCTGCCCTTTACAGTCGTCATAGCGCCTGACATTGCCATCTCATCCGGGTTGTGCAGAGAGCCCA
>WGFD01000009.1 GCA_015492395.1 Deltaproteobacteria bacterium
ACCCATTAAAGGACGTGTCCATCGACGGGGTGGTCTCCGCCTCCGGCACGATAAGAGGCTCAAAGGGGAGGTTTAGTACGGATATCGACATTGAGGCGTCCGGCGCCGGCATCGTCTACCCGCCATTCCTGAAGAAAAGAGAGGGCTTTCCCGCCACGGCGCGGCTATCCATGAAAACGGACGGCACGGATATATATATTCAAAAAGCTCGGGTGCTTATCGGGGATTCTACGCTCAATGTCTCAGGCAAGATAGCGGAAGGAAGGGTAGACAGCCTGAGGATCGATACAGATGATCTCAGGTTAAGCGATATCTACAGTACGGTCGCTCCGATGGAGGAGGACTTCCGTTCCGGCGGCAGTTTGGCGATGCATGTAAGGATTCTCCGGGGAAAAGGTCTCTTCCCTTCAGTGGAAGGAAAGGCAAGTATCAGCAACGGCAGATTCGTCTCAGATATATTTATGGAAGAGGTTTCCAGGCTCGACGCGTCGCTTCGATTCAAGGGAAACTCGGCCGAAATCCTTCTGGAAGGGCTTCAGATGGGAAGATCCGACATCTCCGGCATAATAAATGTAATCGACATGGAGAGCGGGATTGTAGATTTCAACCTTGTCTCGTCCAACCTTGATATGGACAGCATACGTCTGGAGCGGTCAAAACAGATTCTAAAGGGAGACTATAAGCTTCCACGATTGACAGGCGGCGGAAAACTCACGATAGCAAAGGGCACTATACGTGGAATCGGCTTCGAATCATTCCAGTCGATAATAACTATGGATAAGGATAGCATCAACATCTCTCCCGTCTCTTTCATAAAACACGGCGGGCGTGTGGTCGGCAATATAAAGTATTACAGGCGGAATGTCCCGACGCTCTTCAAGGCGCGTATAAGGGTGTTCGACGTGGGATTGGAGCCCCTCTTGAAAGAACTGGGCGCAAAGAAGAATATACTCACCGACTCTACCGTAAACGGAACGTTGGAGTTTGCAGGGAAAAGATGGACAACACCCTTCCGGAAGGGTATAGACGGATCCGTGCACCTCTCTTCCAGGAACGGCAAGTTGTGGAAGTTTCTGCTGATGAGCAAGATCTTCTCGATCGTTAATATCATATCCCTGAATGATCTCCTTGAGACCGGAATGCCGTATGAACTGCTGGAAGGCGACTTCACCATAAAGGATGGTGTCATCTCTTCGGAGAATCTTCATCTTGACGGCAATTCTATGAGGATGTCCGCGTATGGTGAGATAAATATGGCCAACTGGACCATCGACGCCAAGTTGGGCCTTCATCCCTTTGTAACAATAGACAAGGTAATCACCAAGATACCAATCGCCGGATGGATAATAGGAGGCAAGGAGAAGAGTATCATCAATATGTACTATGAGATGAAGGGACCGCTCAAGGACCCGGATGTGAAGCTCGTCCCGATAAAGTCACTGGGTGAAAAGATACTCTCGATCTTGGAGAGGACTCTGGAGACACCATTGAGGGCAATAGAGCCCATCACAAAATAGTCCCGGCCGGCAAGCGGTCCTTTTACTTGCATTCTTACCCCGCCCGGTGTTATCTATCTAACATGGAATGGGATAGAAAGGGCTTCTGGAACACCCTGAAGGCAAGGTGGTACCTGAAAGGGCTCAAGCTCTCCAATCTGCCAGACGCGGTATTGGAGACGGTTCTCCCAAAGACGACAGGTTTGAACAGGTTCCTCGATGTGGGGGCTGGCTGCGGAACCCTCGCCATACCACTGGCAAGGGCCGGAAAAGAGGTGACCGCCCTCGACCCCTCAGGCCCCATGATAGCTGTGCTGAATGAAGAGGCGGAAAGGGAAGAACTCAAGAACATAAGGACCATACAGGCCGCATGGGGCGAGGTGGATACCGGACCGCAGGATGTGGTCATCTGCGCCAATGTTCCGGAGCTCCTGCGGGGTTCAAGGCGGTTTCTTGAAGAGGCCGCCAGGAAGGCCGGAAAGGCGGTCTTCCTGGTTGAAGGCGCGGACCCCGGGGCCGACAAGTTCTACTACCGGGAGCTGTATCCGATAATATTCAACAGAGAGTACCCGGAACGGGACGACTACATAAAGACCTATGTGGCCCTCCATAAGCTGGGGATATTCGCCAATGTCACGATAATAGAGTATGATTTCGACCAGCCGTTTGATCATATCGATGAGGCCGTCGCATTCTGGAAGGAATATATGGGATTAGTGACCGGAGAATATGATTCTATCCTTGAAAAATTCCTGTCCGAGAAACTCGAAAGGCCGGGAGACGGCCTTGTGGCCAGATTCAGGAAAAAGGCCGCGATAATGTGGTGGTTCAAGTAGCGCCACATGTATATACGGTGCCCATCTCATGATCCCTCTTAAAGACGACAATCCCACATATACCTTCCCCTTCGTTACCGTCATAATCATAGCCATAAACTTTCTTATCTTCATCTTCCAACTGCCCATGGGGAGATTGGAGGAGTTCACATTCGTAAGAATGGCGGGGGCCATCCCGTACGAGATAACACACCTTAAAGACCTCTATCCACCGGCTTTCGTCCCCATCCCATTCACACTCTTCACGGCGATGTTCGTTCATGGCGGACTTCTGCACATCGCAGGGAATATGCTCTATCTCTGGATCTTCGGAGACAACATCGAAGACAGGGTGGGCCACATCGGCTTCATCTTCTTCTACCTTATAACAGGAATAGTCGCCAGCCTTGCCCACATCCTGATGACTCCGAATTCACTTGTACCCATGATAGGAGCCAGCGGCGCGATAGCGGGAATCCTCGGCGCTTACTTCGTACTATTCCCCAGGGCCCATGTAATAACACTGATCTTCTTCATATTCGTGTATATCGTGCGTGTCCCCGCCGTAGTCTTTCTAGGACTCTGGTTCTTCCTGCAACTGATGAGTTCGGGGCTCGGCGGAGGCATCGCCTGGTACGCCCATATAGGCGGGTTTCTTGCAGGCGCTATCCTTATAAGATTGTTTGATAAGAGAGGTAGACCCGGGAAACGATAGTTAATCGGAACTCCGCGCAGTAAGATGGTACCGGCCCGGCGCGCATAGCCCTTGGTTGAGATACGCTTGACAACGTAGCCGGGTTCTGTAAGGCAATGTATGGACGGAAGCCTTCAAATATTTGATAAGTTCATATCCTTAGGATATAATTAACGGTATGAAGGAC
>WGFD01000010.1 GCA_015492395.1 Deltaproteobacteria bacterium
CCTTTAAGACCGGCAGCCTCACCTTAAATATTGTACCTCGCCCTTTTGTACTGTCCACATCTATATCTCCACCATGGTCCTGTATGATCTTATAGCTTATAGTCAAGCCAAGGCCCGCCCCCCTTGTCTTGGATGTATAGAAGGGATTGAAGATATTCCTCAAAAACTCTTCATCCATGCCGGAACCGTTGTCGCGTATCCTGATCTCGACGGTACCATTTCCACACGCAAGTGTCTTGACCCATACCTCACCACTACCCTCGATAGCCTCGACGGAGTTCTGAAGTATATTGAATAAGGCCAACTTCATATTGGATTCATCGATTGCCATAGGAGGAGGGTCGTCCATCAGAACCACGTGCAGCTTTATATCCCTGCCGGCCATTGTGTCGTTCAACTCATCGACAGCCTCGTTCACGACACAGTTGATATCACCCTCCTTGAGCTCGGGCACCAACACGTCTTTATACTCGTCGATCCTCTGGACCATACGTTCGAGCCTCTCTACTTCGGCTATAATCCTCAGCGCATACTCCTTGCCTCCAGCATCGGTCTCCTTGTCTTTGAGTCTCCTCGCCAAGCCGCCTATGGTCATGAGGGGATTTCTTATCTCATGTGCGATACCGTCCACCATCTCACCAAGGGCCGCCATCTTCTCGACCTCCCTCAACTTCCTGTGTATCGCCCTCATCTTCAAGAGGGACCTGACCCTGGCGGAGACCTCATTAAGACTGAACGGTTTCGTTATATAGTCCTCCGCACCGATATCCAGCCCAAGGACCTTGTCCTCCACTTCTCCCTTGGCGGTAAGCATCACTATAGGGATGTACTTTGTCTCCTCACTCCCCTTAAGCCTCCTGCAGACCTCGAAGCCATCCATATTGGGCATCATCACATCGAGCAGGACTATATCCGGGATAAAGGACTTTACCTTATCTAGCGCCTCCATGCCGTCAGCGGCTGTGTCAATCTCAAGACCGTCCATCCCCAGTCTGGCGGCAAGGAGATCACGATTTCCCTCTTCGTCATCCACTATAAGCGCCCTCGGTGCCGCCATCACCTGTTGCCTCCTATGACACCTAGAATCCTCTCCTTTTCACTACTATAGATATCGACCGACACCTGATCGCCTTTAGTCTTGTAGAGCGAAATCAATTTGTCGATATCTCTCAATGCCCGGCGGTAAAAACCCCCATTCAGATGAACCTTATACGCCCTCTTCAAGGAGTCTTCCGCCGATTCGATGTCCTCTGAGGCATAGTAGACTTCGTACAAACCCAGGAGGTCTTCGGCTATCTTCTCACCCCTTTCGAGCCGGCTGTCTATATCCAGGGCCTCTCTATAACGCCGTTCAGCCTCCTTTAATTCTCCATGCTCAAAGAGAAGGTTGGCCAGATTTCTATAGGAATTCGCCAACTCCTCCTTTTTGCCAGACCTCTCATTTACCTCCATCGCTTCCTTGAAGGTCCTCTTTGAATCTTCATACCTCTCTGAGTGCCTGTATGCTATTCCGAGAAGGTTGAGGTGTGTACCCAACCCGGCATACCTTTCATCCTTGTCCATCTTCACTGCACTGGTGAGTCTATCTATAGCCTCACCATAATCATGTTGCAGTATCCTAAGCTTTCCCAGGCTGGCGGTCGCCTCAGAGATCTTTACGGTGTCATTCAGCGTAACCGCTAACCGCAACGCCTCCTCGAACATATTTTCCGCATCTCCATACCTCCCTATCTTCAGCGATACCCTCCCTATATTTATGAGATCAAGTGCCTCGCCATGCCTGTCATCCACAGACCTGTGGAGACGCAGCGACTCCCTCATATAGGCCAATGCCATCCGGTAGTCATTCCTCTCCAGCGCCTTCACGGAACGGCGGTGCAAACCACCAACCCTTCTCTCCACCTTCGACAGGCCGCTAACGACCGGTCCTCCACCGCACCCGCTCATAGCAATGCCACATAGGACGAGTAAAAGGAAAGAGAGCAGTTGTAGTCTATATCCGCTTCCCTCCAATACTATTCACTTCCTCCAATACCATCTACTATATCCGCGCCGTCGATCGGCAGAAGCCCGGGCTTCTCCTCCGGCGGCATCATGAGCTTAACGGGCCAACTTTGCTTTATGCCGCGCACCATATCCGCCCCTTCATAGATCAACTCTCCCGACTGTTCGATCATGTCACCTATTTCGGAACCCCGGACGGCAAGGGAGCCTGTCAAGGCATCGAGATTTTCAAGCACCTTTTCGGTCCTCTCCGTAATAGGCATGAGTCTCCCTGTCAGGCCCTCCACCTCCGACGCAATCTTCGATGTGCTGTCAAGTATAGGCTCCAGACGCCTTGTGGCTGACTCCAGATTGCCGATCACCGCCTTCGCATCGACTGCCATCGGCTCAACATGTTCATCCATCATGGAAATGAAGTTATCGGCCCTTTTGAACGTAGTACTCACACCCCTCAGAGTGGCATCTATCCTCTCGCCTATATCGCTAAGCTCTGAAGAGACCGCCTTCAGGTTTCTCAATGTGGTCTTCACATCCCCCTTCGGATCGTTGACATAGTTTATAATGCCCGACACCTCTTTCAAGACCGGCTTCATCTCCTTGACCAACTCTTCCACGCCCCTCGCCTTTTCGAGCGGCAGTTCGTCCCCTTCCTCAAGCACAGGCCCGGAAGGGTCTCCGGCAGAGATCTCTATGACCGACTTGCCTATGAACCCTTCGTGCAACAATCTGGCCACGGACCCCCGCCTAATCCACTGCTGATACTTTTTGTTGGCCTCTATGACAACCTTTACCCTTGCCACCTCGTCGAGGGACAGCTCCTTCACCCTGCCTATCTTGAAGCCGGAGAGTTTTACCGGCATTCCCCTTATCAGGCCGGTGCCGCTGTCCGTAGTCGCATAGAGGGTATACTTCTTTATAAAGAGGTCCTTTTCTCTCCCCACAAGGAAGACTACGGCCATAAGCCCGACTATGATGATAAAGACGAAGGCACCCACCTTCTTTTCAAGATGCCTGAACCTAGGGTCCCTATCTTCTAAACGATCCATACCCTCCACCGATCCCTGTCCATAAGACGGCATTCAACTCAACCTGTAACCAACGAGCCTCCTGCCTTCTATCTTAAAGACCTTGTCCAGAGAAAGGTCTCTGATATTCTCCTCGTAATTGGTCGTTACTATAGTGAGTCTTCCCTGCTTGCCGTAGTGCGCCGTATCCAGAAGGGCCGCCATCTCAACCCTCTGCGATGCATCCAGTCCGACCAGAAACCTGTCGAATATAAGCATGTCAGGATCAAGGGCCAGCGCCCGTGCCAGGGCAACCATCCTTTTGGTATGGTAAGGCAAAACGCCAGGCCTGAGCCAGACATCATCGGCATAGCCTACATCGCCCAACAGTGACAGCGCTCTCTTCATCGCCCGGTCTCTCGGCAGGCCGGTATGGTACAGTATGGGAAGGGCGACATTTTCTATGACCTTGAGGTTGCTGATAAGCGCAGCGTCCATAAACACAACCCCTATCCTACGCCTCAACTTGTAAATCTCTCTCCTGTTCAAGAGGGCCACCTCTTCATCGAACAGCTCCACATCCCCCCTCTCCGGCCTCTCGGCTCCGGTGATGATCCTGAGCATGGTCGACTTGCCTGAGCCGTGTGGGCCTATTATGGCAACCTTCTCCCCTTCACAGAGCAAGAGATCGACATCTTCGAAGAGGACGACACCTTCACCGGTCCTGTAGCATAATCCCTTTATCTCAACTATAGGTCGCAAGAACTTATCCTACCGGAAAAAGAACCAGGTTATAAGAGCGCTTGAAACAAATACCAGGAAGAGACTGCTGATCACAGCCTTTGTGGTCTCCTGAGGTATTTCGGTTATACTCCTCCCGACCTTTAGGCCATGGTAAGAACAGACCCCTCCTATTATAAGCCCGAATATCATACCCTTAATCAATGAAACACCCACCTCCAGCAGACCCATCGCTTCAAGCAGGCTTGAAGTATACTCCCCAAAGGCTATCCTCTCACCAAAACCAGCGAGGAGATATCCGCCCAGTATGGTCACGGCCTCAAAGTAAAATGTGAGCACCAGGATACTTATAGCGGCACCGATAACACGGGGCATTACGAGATAGTCGTCCGGATCTATGCCCATAATCTCCAGGGCGGCGATCTCGTTGTTGATCTTCATCGATCCCAGCTCCGAGGCTATGGCGGTCCCGCTCCTGGCTATAACCACTATTGCCGCAAATATCGGGCCTAATTCGCGTATCACTATCCATACCAGTACCTGCCCGATTATCAACTCACCGCCAAGCTTCGGGAGGATGCTCAGTGCCTCGGTAACGATAATTATGCCGAACATGAGGGCCAGCCAGAATATAATAGGGAAGGCCTCGATCCCGGTAAAGTATATCTGCTTATATATAACATCCAGCTTGGCCCTTCGGCCCACCGGGAATGAAAATACGAGGGAGGAGAATGTACGGACTATAACCCTGAATACATAGTAGGTGTCTCGTAAGAACTCTATTATCCATCTGCCTAGATATGTAAACATCCTGTAAGGAGAATGAGAGGTGTGGCGGCATATGCCCGGCCCCTCTCCTGACCGGACCGTATGCCGCCGGTTCCTAAAACCGGTCCCGGTTTAAAAGCTGCCCCTTACGACAAGGAACGGACCGCTCAGATCAAAGACACCCTTGTCGTCACCATCTTCAAACTTCATCTTCAATATCCTGTAACCACCGGAGAAGGAAACGAAGGGAAACGGCTTCACATTGACGGCGACCTCTCCATCGAGGAGGTACCCCCTGCTGCCCAGCGTCATCCCTGTCAGTTCGCCACCGACGGAAAAGAGGAGAGGGAGACCCACCTGCACGGTGGCACCGATGGTAGGCACCGGCGCGGCGGTGCTGGTCCTCTCATCGTAACCAAGCGTATCCGCCTTCAGCCGCGCATCGATATTGAAGTATTTAGCCTCGACTATAATGCCGACCTTGTTCCCGAGGGTATCCAGGAGGTCGTATTCGTAACCCAGCCGGTGGTACTTCATATCGAGTGAAGAATCGACTCTTGCGGTGGCGGTATAGGTTTTCCCGGCGAAGTCTATCGACTGCGAGAGTGTCTTCTGCCCTTCCCACGACAGCGGCACGTACCCATACCTCAGCTTATGCTTCCCCAACTCCAGTGTAACCCTGCCCCCGCCGAACCCATTCGATTTGTCTACTCCGAGATCGTCTACGAGGTCTAGCTCTGTGCCTGTAAGGCCGGACTCTGTCGACTTTATCTTCGAGTCCAGAGTGGAGAGCCAGTATCTACCCTCGACACTCAATAACGCGTGGGCAGATGGGGTTGTAAGCGCAACGACAAGAAAGGTCAGTAGCGTTATATATACTCTCTTCATTATCAATGCCTCCTGTCAATGGTATTGAACTATCTGAGGACAAACACAACCTTTGCCCCTTCAAGAAAGCTGGTCTTCTGGTTTGCGGCGAAGATCGCAGAGGCATCCTCGCCCGACACCTGCACGTCGGTACCCTTAACAAGACCCACTGCCTTCACTACGAGCGGATTTCTGGCGCCCCGCTCGGCGAGGATGGCCTTGGCCTTTCCCACTTCGTTTGTGTATTCGCCCGCGCCCCTCTCGACCAGGATATCCTGGGCTACCTTCGCCGGGTCGTATAAGATCTCCCCGTTCTCGGCTAGCACCCTGTTGATCAAGGCCGGCTTGAACGGGTGGGTGTTGGCATCCAGAATAAGCCCGTCATGCGGCCGGGGGGGAAGGGGAGTTGCAA
>WGFD01000011.1 GCA_015492395.1 Deltaproteobacteria bacterium
ATTCGGAGTGTTCTTATAGTTGTCTGCTGCGATTGACAGGCCTACGGTTTCCTTGCCGTCCGTGGAGACCGCACCGTGGTCAGAGAATAGGCCGGAAGACCCAAGGGACGAGCCAGCATAAACGGTGTCTAGGGTTTCTGAAGTTATACCAAACATTGGCTCTATCCTTACCCTGGAGCGCCAAGAAAAACTTTTCATTTTTCCCTTGGTGAAGTTTCTTTCAGGTTCAAATAAGGATTAAGTAGTTTCCCTTGATTTACAGGCTCATGAAGCGTATCGGCCATAATGAAATACAACAAATTTTGGTCCGGGATCGTTGACCATCATCTTATCTTAAAGAATAGGACTATACGGTTTCAATATGTCCTTTTTTATGTAAAGTATGTAGCAGACTGCTATACTTTTCAGGATAGGCCTTTGTTCGTTTGCCTTAAGGATGAGCAAAAAAGGAGTTCTTGCCGCGTCTGTCAAGGATCTGTGGATCCTGAAAGGCCGGCCGTTGAACGGAAGCTAGTTCCTTCGGATTATTTGTCGCCGGGATGAAAATGTGTATAATAGAGATCGTTCATGATGCGGACGTCCGGTGGTTTCGTGGTTGGTCTGTAGGCGTGGCGCGCAACGAATCCCATGGAGGGTCGTGGATGTCGTTCATTATCGCTGCTGTTCAGATGACCTCTGGAAACGGCAAGGAGAAAAACCTCCGCAAGGCCGAGATGCTGTTGCAACAGGGCGTGGAGAGGGGGGCGGTATTCCTGGCGCTGCCCGAAAACTTTTCCTTCATGGGAGGGGAAGACGAGAAGATCGAGGCGGCCGAGGAGATTGAGACCGGTAAGTCCGTGGATTTTCTGAGAGAGTTCGCTTCGAGCCGCAGTGTATGGCTCCTGGGTGGGTCGATACCGGTTGCCGCAGGTGGTGGGAAGGTTTTCAATACCTCACTGCTGATCGATGACAGAGGGAGGATCGCGGGCCGTTACGACAAGATGCACCTCTTCGACGTCGACTTGGAGGGCGATGAGAGCCACAGGGAATCGAGGTTTGTCAAGAGTGGCGACAGAGTTGTTTCTGTCGATACCCCCTTCGGGAGGGTCGGGCTTTCGATCTGCTATGACGTCAGATTTCCCGAACTCTACCGAAGGCTCACCGCCGATGGCGCCGGGTTGGTTTTCGTCCCCGCGGCCTTCACGAGACAGACGGGTGAAGCCCACTGGGAAGTGCTTCTCAGGGCGAGGGCCGTTGAGAACCAGGCATATGTAGTCGCTCCGGCCCAGTTCGGGACGCATGGCGGCGGAAGAAGGACCTACGGCAGCTCCATGATCGTCGACCCCTGGGGGAGGGTTACGGCCAGGGCATCAGACATGGAAACTGTGATCACATCCAGGATCGAACCCTCCTATCGTGATGAGATCAGAAAAAGGATACCTTGCCTCGGGCACATTGCAGGCAAAAACAAGAAGGATTGAGGGGTGTTGAACATGCATCGCGAGCGCCTCTCTGCCGTGGCACCTGCCCGCCAGGATTGACAGGCGGGGAGGTGCAGGGACTGGAAGGGAGCGCCTGCGTACTTCTTTGAGCTCACCCCGGATTCTTACAGGTACGGGATGGGTTATTACAGCGCCGCCGGGGATACGATGGATGCCTTCAGAAGGAGCATCGACGACGAGTCTTCAATATTTCTGCGGGCCGTCTCGTTCTATAAGAAGCAGGGTCTGTTCAGGTTGGAGGGGGAAATGTATAAGAGGATATTGGGTGACAGCAAGCCGGAGGATATCCGGGAGTGGTATCAACGAAGGAGTTTTTCCCCGGTTCATGAGAGTGGGATCGATGGTCTCTTGTTCTTTCCGGGACCGGTAGATGAGCTGATCGCCGGTTTCGATATGTTGAAGCCCCTTTATCGGTACTTGTGGTCGATAAGTCCTGCCGCGAAACGGCCCGATTCGTTACGGTAACCGCCCTTCCAACCCCCTCTTGATGGCCCCGTGTACCGCGTCCATAAGCGCCTTTTCACCGGTATCTTTTGGATAGATGGCGTCGCCTATCACCAGAGTTACATCGCCCGGCCGGATGGAGAGGCGCCCCTTCTTCATTATATCCTTTGTGCCGCTTATAGATATCGGCACTATGGGGACGCCGCTCTTCAGGGCGAGGAGAAACCCTCCGCGTTTGAAGGGCATGATCTCGCCGGAGGCGCTCCTTGTCCCCTCGGGGAAGATGATGACCGGATTCCCTTCAGCCTTTATCTTGCCGGCGGCCCTTTCGATGCTCTTGTAGGCCATGGCCGCCCTGCTCCTGTTTATGCCGATGTAACCGGCGAGGTACATGGACCATCCCACGACGGGGATCTTGAAGAGGCTTTCCTTGGCCACCCACCTGAATTGGACGGGGAGGCACCCCTGGAGTACCAGGATATCGAAGGCTCCCTGGTGGTTTGAGGCGAATACTGCCGGTCCTTCGGGTATCTTTTCCAGGCCGTCGATCCTGACCCTTACACCGCTCAAGCGGAGCAGGTACCGTGACCATATACGCCCTATGCTGTGGACGCTGTTTCCACTCCTGTCGAAGATCAGCGATACCAGCACGCAAAGGAAGAGCATCAAGGTGACCGGCAATCCCAGCGCCCAGACGAAGATGGTTCTGAAGAACATAGGGTTGATAATAATACATTTATAGGTAAAGTAAAGTCAATAAGCCGGTGGAGACGGATTTAAGGGAAATCGGCTCTTTCCGTCCTCCCGGAGCTAAAATTATATTCCAATATGCCGAATAAGAGTAGTATAATAATTATAACTCTTATACTTTTTTGGGGAGGTATTGAACATGCATAGCGAGCGCCTGTCTGCCGTGCCACAGGCAGGCATTCCCCGCAGCTTGCTGCAGGGAG
>WGFD01000012.1 GCA_015492395.1 Deltaproteobacteria bacterium
AATCAAGACGGGGCGGGACACGCAGAAGGAAGTCGCGCAGGGTACCCCCTACAAGGTAGGTGCCCACCCTATATTTATTCGACAAGAAGAAGAGATGCCGCATTATAGGGTCTTCATGAAGGGCCTTTAAGCACATACTTGAACCCGATGGTGATGAACGCATATGAGGTCAGAAGTCGGACAACAGAAATAGCGTCGGAACTACGGGAGATTCGGCATACAGATCTGGGAGTGTAGATAGACAGGCATTGTCAACAGTATCTCTGTATGCAGCACACAGGCAGGCAAAGGGGAGAGATGGTGCTGAAGGCTGATCTTTCAGGAAACCGTCGATAGTTAAACAGAGTGTCACAGCAGTTCTACTTCCACCAGACCATCATCCAACGGCACACTACTCTCACTTCCTTTTGCACTAAACTCCTGTATCTTCTCGGATACATCCCTGAAGTCGTTGTCCATGTTATAGACGTTCTTGAACAGTTCATGTGCCTCTTCTCTCTGTCCCGCCACCTCATAGGAGAGTGCAAGTTCATACATTAGCCCTTTCTTCTCCACTTCGCTCACTCCCTCAACCTTCAAGCCCTTTATATAGTAGGATATCGCCTCGTTCGGATCACCCTTTGCCATATAACACATGCCAAGACGCACGTAGCTGTCGAACTCCAATGCAGGGTCTTTGATGGTTAGTTTGAACTCCTTTATGGCCTCATCGTACAGTGTGATCTCCATGTATGCGACGGCAAGGTTATAGTGTGTTTCGGTATCCTCCTTGCTCAACTGCTTCCCGATACCGTCTTTAAATTCGTCCAGTGTGCTCTGTGCCTCGCCTTCACTCCACGAATCCACCAGAGACTCCATCGCCTCTTCTATTCCAAGGTCGGTAGAGAGATCTATATACTCATCATCTTCCGTCCATGTGCCGCTCTCTTCTACATGCGGAAGCTCCTCAGACGTCTCGACACTCACCACTTCTGAAGCAGTTTCAGAGAAGTCGGCCGCTTCCACCTCAAGACCGACCTCTTCGCTCCCCTCTTCTTCCAACGGCACCTCTTCCAGGATATCTTCGAGTTCTATAATCTCTTCGGATATAGGTTCGACCTCAGTCAGCTCCTCAACAACATCAAGCTCCTCAACAGACGGTACTACATGCTCTTCTTCCCCCTCCTCCACCACCTCCGGCTCACCACGCTGGTCGGGCTCCTGGACATCTATAAGGTCCGACCATGGTATAAGGGGCTCCTCTTTGATCTCTTCATCCACCACGGTCGCATCCTCGGCAGGCGTGTCTTCACCGGTCAAAGGTGGCGGCGTAACCTCCAAGATGGCTTCATCCTCGAACTCAGGCCAAGAAGGCAGTTCCCCGGTCTCCAGTCCAGCTTCTTCAGTGATACCGCCCGATCCCGGCTTACCGGTCACCCTCCCCAGCGCCTTCAAGGCATCTTCGTCGTCAGGACAGACCTCCAGTAACCTTTCATAAGTCTCCCTCTTCTTTTCCTCCTCTCCTTGTTCACCGTACAGGCCGACCAGCTCTTTAGAGTACCTAATGAAACCGTCATTATCTCCCCTTGCCCTGCACAGCCTTGCCAGCACCTCCGTTATTCTGGGTTCGCTTGGGTTGCTGGCATAGAGTTCCATATATATATCTTCGGCCTTGGCATACTTTTTCTTATCTATCAAGGTCGTAACACAATGTTCATACTCAGTAAGCGCGTCGGCCTTATAACCCATCTTTTTATATATGTCTGCGAGTCTCAGGCGTATCCCCACATTATCGGGGGCTATCTCCACCATCTTCTTGACAAGCGTCAACACCTCATCAGGCCTCTTCTTGGCCTCGAAGTTCTTTGCCAGCGAGCTGTACTCCGATATCGCATCAGCAATAAGACCCTGTCTTACATACAGATCCGCAAGTTTGTAGCGTATATCGACATCGGTATCGTTTATCTTCAGGATCTGTTTAAAGACCGCGATGGCCTTAAGGTAGAATCCCTTCTTGGTATATGTCTTGGCAACCTCAAAGTATTCCTTTACTCCTTCCTCTTCTCTCCCGGTCCTTATGTAGAGATCCCCGACCCGAAGACGGATACTCATGTCGTTGGGATCCATATCTATAGCCTTATTATACTCCGCTACAGCCTTGTCGAGATATCCCTTCTGGATATACCGCTGTGCCTTATCCAACAGCTTACTCTTACCACCTTTAGAAAACATAAGATCCTTGCATTCCCCTCATAGTTAGCTCGCCACTTATCACATGCCGCGGCAGAGGTAGAGAGCTCCACCGCCCATACCTGGCACAGTCCTCTTCAAGTTCCACTCTTCACTGCCGTATTTCTCCTTCAATATCTCTCTCATCAACTCCTCTTCCCAATCCGTCAGAGTGCCTCTATAAAATGTAATCGCAAATGCCTCCTCGAGACTCTTCAGCAACAATGACTTGAATTTATCAATATCTACAGCCCCGACACTGGCCATCCAGGCCATAGAGGCCGATGTATCCTCACCGAATAGATCGTTCACCATCTCTTCATCTATTTCAAAGGGTATGGAACCATGCTGCAGGAATGAGTTTCTAAGCCTCTTCTGTGCGCTACCCACAAGTTTCCTGTCATCCACAACTATCTCGTATCTCGATGGTACAGAAAAACATGCTCCGCCGGCAGTCCTGCTATCCCTACTGTCAGCCCGCCTTTTCGTAACGATCTCCGCCCTGACCGAGAGCCCTGCCAGCGCCATGGCTATGGCATTACTGATAACCAGGTAAGTGGCTCTTACACCTCCGGAAAAGAGTGGATGGCGATAGTCCGATACGATAGAGTATGTCACCTCCGAGCCATGCAGTACGGCCCTCCCCCCAGTAATCCGCCTGACTACCGGAAGTCCATTAGTAGCGTACGCGGCGGAATCCTGAAGGTATCCTATGGAGATGGTAGGACTTGTCCATCCATATAAACGCAGTGTCGGAGGCGACATGCCCTTCTCGCTGGAGAGGAGAAGAGCCTCGTCTACCGCCATATTGTGCGGACCGTCGCCCGCCCCATCGTCGATCAACCTCCATCTCTCCATATCAGCCGAACCTCGCTTGGACACCTCCATGCTAAAAGATCCATAAAAAGAGCAGTCTCCCATGTGCTACATGAATCTTCTCAGAAAGTCTATCGTCACCTTGCCTTCTATAAAGTCATGCTCTTTGATAATATTTATATGCAGTGGTATATTTGTCTTCACACCCTCTATAAAACACTCCCCCAACGCCATCGCCATCTTGCCCAAAGCTTCCTCCCTGGTCTTTCCGTGTACTATCAGTTTGGCTATCAGCGAATCATAGTATGGCGGGATGGTGTAGTTACAGTAGACTGCAGAATCAACCCTCACGCCAAGCCCCCCAGGGAGGTGGAGCCTGGTTATCCTTCCTGGTGACGGAACAAAGCTCTCCGGATCCTCGGCATTGATCCTGCACTCGATGCTGTGCCCACTGATGTTTATATGCCTCTGCCTGATACCCAGTTTTTCACCGGCGGCAAGTCTGATCTGCTCCTTTATTATATCGACCCCTGTCACCATTTCTGTAACAGGATGTTCCACCTGGACCCTGGTATTCATCTCGATAAAGTAAAAGTTTCTGTTCTTGTCCAAGAGGAACTCCACTGTGCCGACATTTGTATAGCCGATGGTCTTTACCAAACGCAGCGCCGCATCACCCATCTGTCTCCTGAGCTTATCATCGACTGCGATAGACGGTGATTCCTCAAGTATCTTCTGATGGCGCCTCTGGATCGAACAGTCCCTCTCTCCCAGATGTATGGCATTTCCATGCCGGTCGGCTACCACCTGTATCTCTATATGGCGCGGCAATTCGCAAAACCTCTCAAGGAAGACATCTCCCTCTCCGAAGGCGGCCATGGCCTCACTTCTGGCTGTATGGAACGCGTTCCCAAGACTAGCCTGTGTCCTTACAATCTTCATCCCTCTGCCGCCGCCGCCGCTGGCGGCCTTGATCATAACCGGATAACCGATCTTTTTAGCGATCTCCAGAGCCTCATTCTCATCCCGGATTTCACCTCTACTCCACGGGAGTACCGGCACCTTCGCGCCCTCGGCTATCTTCTTGGCTTCAATCTTATTGGACATCATCTTCATGCTGGCCGACGTCGGCCCTATGAACTTTATGCCGCAGTTTTCACATATCTCAGCAAAGGCGGGATTCTCGGCGAGGAAACCATAGCCCGGATGGATGGCCTCTGCATTCGATACCTCCGCCGCACTTATTATGGAGGATATACTAAGGTAACTGCCCTGGCTCTTGGGCGGGCCTATACAGATGGTCTCATCGGCAAGCCTTGTATGAAGGGAACTCTTGTCGGCGGATGAGTAGACGGCTACGGTCCTTATACCCAGCTCCTTGCAGGCCCTTATAATCCTTACAGCTATCTCTCCCCTATTTGCAATAAGTATCTTATTAAACATTATGCGCCCGTAAAAAGTCGATAATGGTGTCCACGATGTAAGAAGGGCCAGGTGCGACGCGCAGACAAGCGAAGGATGAATCGCAACACAGCATATGGACCTTTCACTAAGTTGTTAAACATATATGGTATCAAGTCAACTAAGAACATCACAATAATCCCTGCTAATGGAACTGGACCATGCCGGTCATC
>WGFD01000013.1 GCA_015492395.1 Deltaproteobacteria bacterium
AGGCGGAACAGGTGGTCCGGCAAGTCTCTGGATGGACGTCGAATCCATCAATACGCGATCACTTGAGGAACTTTAGTCCCGCCCTGAACTTTCCATTGTACCTCTTGGTCCAGACAACCTTGCCCATGCAACTTAACTCAAGATCATCGACTAATATGTCGATTATATCCTCTTCAGAAAAAGGCATGTCGCCGGAGCCTTCGAACCCAACACCTTCTTCGGATATATCCAGTGTCTGTCCATGGATGTGTATATCGCTACCAATGAGGTCACACTCCTTCTGTACCAGCGTTCTATCGGCCATCCTCTTTTTAAAATGGTCCTCTTTCAGGATAAAACCGCAGAACGGGCACGGCAGATCGCTTTCCGGATCAACGGTATAGAAGGAACTCTGACATCTAGGGCATAGCATCTTGTCCATCTATCTATAGATTCCCGTGTAGCAGTAAGGCAAGTTATAAATATGATACATTTTATACAGCACCACGGTATAGGTTGTCAACTCCTTTGAACATGCATTGTGAGCGAAACGTAATCGGATGATTCCTTACATGAGGAGACTCCCTGTCTGCTGCGGGGAGCTTCAATATCCGTTAAAAACTCGGTTATGCCTGTTGTACACCGCGCATAAATAGTGTCGGAACAAGGAGATCCAAGACGTGGCGAAGATGCGGATTTTCATTGTACAGCGCAACGCACGCTTATGGCGCACTATATAATTATGGCCGGATGTATCGAACCACCTAAGCAATATTGCAAGTGGAAGACACATAGACATGCACGAACCCCACACGAAGCTGCCTGAAATGCATTCACTGCGCTTCTCTATACTATAAGGAGGTCCGACTTACTCAGACCTTACGCATAGGGATGTCTCTCTGAATAGTCCAGCCATGGACTATTCAGAGGGTTCCTAGTAGATAAGTTTGTGCATCACACTCTCCCACCGCTTAGCGATAGAGAGGGCCGGTTCCTTACTTATACCGATACGCATCAGTAGACAGTAGATATGAAGTGAGTTAAGGTAATGCTGTACGTGACGTTTCATAGTTCATCATCCGCGATATATATGCCTCTATTAATTCACCTTCTTACCACACACACAACGGTAGAGATTACCTCACCACACGATAGAAGTAAAGATATTTTTCGATGAAGCGGCATGCGAGATTAATGCAGCCATAATTAAGATCATCAACCCTTAAGTCTCCTCCTCAATATACCAAGGCCTATAAGACCGGACCCAAGGAGAAGAAGCGTCCCAGGCTCCGGAACGGCTGTAGAACCCCCGTCAGTCGGGGTATAGGCCAGCGACCCGATGGGTATGCTTGTACCGCTCACACTCCATGACTGGGCCCACAACTGCCCTTCGCTCCACTCGCCTGACGGGCCGGAGACATCGGTTAACGCCCAATCATACACCGTAACCCGCGCCGTAATATAAAGAGATTCGCCCGCTCCAAGCGTCGTCGCACCTCCGCTCAATCTATACTGATTACCGGAAGAGGAAGTAACCATAACGGACACCCAGTCACCCGGTGTTGTGACGTTGAACGTGTCGACGGAGGCAAAGACGTCCCCTTCGAACTCGAGGCTTAAAAAGTTCATTGCCGTCCCATCCGCCGTCAACACATCGAACCTGTAGTTGACATCTACAGTGGAGGTACCGTCATCATTATCTATTATTACGGTACCATAGTCCGGCAGGGCCCATCCTTCGACCTCTAGAAAAGGGTCGGCCTCTGCCCGTGTGGAAAGCAGACCTACCACAAAAAGGGCCAAGATGACAACCCCAGTGAATACTCTTTTTGATCCCATCTCGCTTACCTCCATCCCTGCTAAAGGGTGATTGCGTTTCACTATAGTATAACGCAATATATATGCCATGATAACCGAACCGATACGTCTTCCCGCAACTAGCTGTCATATAAAGGTAATTTTACTACCGGCTCTTGTCTCTCTTACTCCAAATTGTAAGGTGTAAAGATTGGAGACTCTACAATGAGCAAGACCTCTCTGGTAAGACGCACCACTTCAGTCAGGCAAAAAGAGTAAAGTGCTGTATTATCAACGCGTTAACTGATTCAACTCAGTCAAAAAGAAGTGTAAAACATATTGACATGTCAGGTTATGGAGGGTTGCTCCACTTATCGCTTCTTCAGGATAATATTCAACAATCTCAATATATTAATGAAGACCAGGGTCTATCACACAGGTGTAAAAAGTTTGTACGAAGTGCCAAAAAGCGATATCGAATGTACACCGGAAGCGGGTATTTATAACCTTCATTACACGTAAAGATACTCTCTGTACCTTAGTGCAGAAGGTTTTAACAGGCACCCTTCCTCCTGAACCATCCCTTTAGAAACTCGAGCGCTTCTTCCCTTGTATATACACAGCCAGACACCTCGGCCCTGGCAAGGACATCCAATGCCCTGCCAATCATCTCACCTTGTGGTATGCCGAATATCTCCATAACATCTCTGCCGTTCAGAAGCGGCTTCATCTTCTTAAGGGGGAAGCCGCTATAACGGTAAAGTACCATGTCCTTCACAAGCGACGCCAGTTTGCTGTCTTCACAGCCTCTCGTTGCACGCGCATCGGACAGCGCCAACAGGAGCGCATCGACACCGTTATCAGCCCCCAGATCTCTGAAAAAGTGGTCCCTTATACGATTGGACATCTTCTTGATCCTCTTCAGGTTGAATGCCCTGTGATGGTACCTTATGACAGTGTGCAGCATGTCCTGCACCTTCCTGGACAGCCTTAAACCCACCGCCACTTCACCGGCCATCCAGGCTCCCGCAAGATCATGGTTTAAAAACCTTAATCTATCTCCGTCATATATCACAGTGGCCGGTTTCCCGATATCATGCAAAAAGGCCGTAAACAAAAACAGCTCCCTCTTGGCGATGTTACCCATCTTCTCATCGAAGTGTTCCCTAATCCTCTCCTCAATAGAGGGCATGAGCGCAGATACCCCGTCTATAAGGGACTCCGCCTCATTCAGTGTCTTTATGGCATGCGTCATCAGGTCGTACTCCCCTAAAGACCCCACCTTCCCCCAATCACGTGTTTCAGGCAGGATGTTACCAAGGATATTTAGATCGGCAAGAAGTCGGAAAGACTTCGCAGCGGACCTACACGATAGGATCATAAAGAGCTCATCCCTTATCCTCTCTCTCGAAACCCTTTCAATCAAAACCGCCCTCTTCCTAATGAGATCTTTCACGCCCTGCTCTAAGCGCATGTCATACCGAGCGGCAAACCTTACGGCACGCAGAGAGCGCAGGGGATCGTCATCGAAGACATGCCCCGTCACTACCCTCAAGAGACCCGCCTCAAGGTCTTTCCTGCCTCCAAAGGGATCTATCAATTCCGGGTTCCCACTCCCGAAGAGGTCGGCCACACTAACTGCCATCGCATTGATGCTGAAGTCCCTCAACTTAAGGTCGTCTGTTATAGACCGCCCCCTGCACGGTGAGATGTCTATCCTGACCAAACCTCTCCCGGTCTTCTTCACAATCCTGTAGATATCAGCCGATCTATCGAGCGGGAAGAGACTTCCCCCAACGGCTTCGGAGAGGGCCTGTGAAAATCCTCCTGCCACTCCGTTCACCAAGACTATGTCGTAATCAAGACGGGGCGGGACACGCAGAAGG
>WGFD01000014.1 GCA_015492395.1 Deltaproteobacteria bacterium
CAGTAAGCTGGAGGAAAGCAACGCCATGCTGCAGCGCCTGTCAGTACTGGACGGCTTGACAGGCATTGCCAACAGGCGCCACTTCGACGAAGTCCTCTTGAAGGAGTGGGAGAGGGGACTTAGGGAGCGACAGCCCCTTGCGGCCATCCTGCTCGACATAGACTTCTTCAAAAAGTTTAACGACAATTACGGACACCAGGGCGGTGACGACTGCCTGAAACAGGTAGCCTCTACACTGTATGAAACACTGCACCGGCCCGGGGACTTCATAGCCCGTTATGGCGGTGAAGAGTTTGTAGCCCTCCTGCCAAACACGGATGCGGACGGTGCCGCCAGGATAGCCGAAAAGATGCGTGAGAATATCGAATCCCAGAATATACCACATGCCCACTCGGATGTCTCGGACTGCGTGACTATCAGTCTCGGCGTGGCATCTGTAGAACCTTCCTTGAGCACTACACCGGAAGATCTCGTGGCAAAGGCGGATGCGGCACTCTACATGGCCAAGAAAGACGGTCGTAACCGATACAAGATTGCAGTATGACCGAGCACACCGCTAATGTTTTCCGCAAACCACTCTCCAGAAATACGATACTCTGTACTTCAAACAGACGGAAGATCACAAGGTCACGGCACGACCTTCCAGCCTGCGACAGTACAGAAAAGCATAAAAGGTTCAGATCCGTGAAATATCGTATCGCCGGCCAAAAAGAATCCTAACCGCTTAACACTCCTAAATATTTCTTGACAGTATCGTTTATTGTGGTACCATCAGTAGTTTGAAAGCATGATTCCATTATAGCATGAATCCATGCGGTGGTTCCTTGGCGAGGAAATCGGAAGTGAAGCAAACCACGCCGGGGATGGATGTCGATAGTGCGTTTTTCTTTCTCTGTGGGTGTAGAGGCGCGTAGCTCAGGGGTGGAGCGCTACCTTGACACGGTAGAGGTCGGCGGTTCGAGACCGCCCGCGCCTACCATCGTTACTTCGGTATTGTGGTAAGGGTGTCAACTCATGTGTATTGAACGGGTTGAGACCTTTTGTTTATTGGATCCTGAATGGCTATTTACAGCATGACAAAAGAGACCATATCCATCACAATCTCCAACGGAGGCAAGGAAAAGTATCCCGCAGGAGTTTCTATTCTCGATGTATTGAAAGACCGGGAAAGTGCCGAAGAGGTGGTGGCCGCCAGGGTGAACGGAAACCTGACTGACCTGAACACCACTCTCGATACCTCTGCAACACTGGAGTTTGTCACGGCCGATTCCAAAGAGGGGATGGACATCTGCCGCCACTCCGCCTCCCATGTGATGGCACAGGCGGTAAAAGAGCTGTACGAAGATGCCAGATTGGGCATTGGCCCTACCATAGAAGACGGTTTTTACTACGACTTTGAAAGGTCTGCACCCTTTGGGCCAGATGATCTTGAGATGATAGAAGAGAGGATGCGGGATATCATAAAGCGGGATATCCCATTCACGAGAGAGGAAATGGAGAAAAGCGAGGCCCTGAGGATCTTCGAGGAGAGGGATGAACCTTACAAGCAGGAGCTTATCGCGGGAATTGAGGATGAAACTGTTTCCGTCTACAGGCAGAGGGACTTTGTGGATCTATGCAGGGGGCCGCACCTCCAGTCCACCGGCAGGATAAGGGCCTTCAAGCTGCTGAGTACGGCAGGGGCCTACTGGAAGGGGGATGAGAAGAGAAAGATGCTCCAGAGGATCTATGGCACGGCATTTCCAACGGAAAAGGCGCTTAAAGAGTATCTTAACAGGATAGATGAGGCGAAGAAGAGGGACCACAGAAAGCTAGGCAAGGAACTGGACCTCTTCTCGGTAGAGGAAGGAGTCGGAGCGGGCCTTATATTATGGCATCCACGTGGATCCATGGTGAGGGGTATTATAGAGGACTACTGGAAGAACGAACACTATAAGATGGGTTACGATGTTATCTACAGTCCTCATATCGCCAAGATAGACCTGTGGAACACAAGCGGTCACCTCGACTTCTACAAGGATAACATGTATTCTCCGATGGATGTTGAAGGGCAGGGATATGTAGTAAAGCCCATGAACTGCCCTTTTCATGTCCAGGTCTACAAAGGACATGTCAGGAGTTACAGGGATCTTCCCATAAGATATGCCGAACTCGGCACCGTATACAGGTATGAACGTTCCGGTGTGCTCCATGGGCTCTTGCGTGTCAGGGGGTTTACGCAGGATGACGCCCATATCTTCTGTACCCCAGATCAGTTGGGTGTAGAAATAAAGGGGGTACTTAATTTTACACTTTACATCTTGAGGAGTTTTGGCTTTAATGAGTACGCGGTCTATTTGAGTACCAGGCCCGATAAACATGTAGGCACTGAGGAAAATTGGGACAGGGCGGAGGCGGCCCTCAAGTCGGCGCTCGAGGATTCCGCAATCGAGTATGCGGTCGACCCCGGCGAGGGTGTCTTCTACGGTCCGAAGATAGATATCAAGATAAAGGACGTATTGGGCAGGGCCTGGCAATGTTCCACTATTCAGGTCGACTTCAACCTCCCGGAGCGCTTCGATGTGGAATACAGGGGGGCGGATGGCGGCTTTCACCGCCCTATAATGGTCCATCGGGCATTAATGGGCTCCCTGGAAAGGTTCTTCGGTTGTCTCATCGAGCATTACGGGGGTGCATTTCCAGTGTGGCTTGCCCCGGTTCAGGTATCTCTCCTTACCGTTACCGGCAGGTGCGATAACTACGCGGAAGAGATATGCGCCGGACTCAGAGAGTCCGGGATAAGGGCGGAAACGGATACAAGAAACGAGAAGCTGGGGTTCAAGATAAGGGAGGCTCAGATGAGTAAGGTGCCTTACATGGCCGTAATAGGAGACAAGGAAGTCGCCAATAAGACCCTGTCCATACGTTCAAGGGACGGCCGGTCTGTCCCGGAAATGCCGATAGATGGATTGATCGATCTCGTCCAGAAAGAAAACAGACCAATAGGAGGTGGACCTCGATAGCGAAACATAGGACAAGAATAAACAAGATGATCAGGGCGCGTACTGTGCGGGTCATAGCCCAGGACGGTGAACAGTTGGGGATAGTGCCCATTGAGGAGGCGCTTGGCATCGCGAAGGAGGCGGATCTCGATCTTGTTGAGGTCTCTCCAAATGCCGAACCTCCGGTCTGTCGTGTCATGGACTATGGCAAGTACAAGTACGAACAGAACAAGAAAGCCCAGCAGGCAAAGAAAAAACAGACCCTCGTTGTTTTGAAGGAAGTAAAGATGAGGGCCAAGACCGAAGAACATGACCTCCAGTTCAAGCTTCGTAACATCAGGAAGTTTCTGGAACAGGGGAACAAGGTAAAGGTCACCATACGCTTCAGAGGGAGGGAGATAATCCATCCCGAGCTGGGCAAAAAGAGGATGGACAGAATAGCCGAAGAGCTTAAAGATATAGGGGGAGTAGAGCAGGCCCCGAAGCTCGAAGGCAGAAGTATGATTATGATCTTATCGCCGTCGAGCAAGTAGGTTCGGGGGATTTGCCGCACGCTCAACATGGGGAAAGGCACAGCACCCGTATCATACGTCGTTTGCTGTGGGGTCGATGAGTGATCCAGTCGAGTCAAGACTATTTGGAGGTAAGGAAAATGCCGAAGATGAAGACTCACCGCGGTGCCGCCAAGAGGTTTGGTTATACCGCTAAAGGCAAGGTAAGGAGGAGGAAAGCCGGACTCAGGCACATCCTGGTAGGAAAATCCAGGAAGCGAAAGAACTCTCTGGGAAAGACAGTTCTTGTTTCGAGCGCCAATCACGGCGAGATGGAGCGGATGCTGCCATACAGATGACACCGTTTTAAATGAGATTTTTCAGAAAGGAGAATGCTTAACAATGCCGAGGGTAAAGAGGGCGGTTCATGCTCACAAGAAGAGGAGAAAGGTATTAAAGGCGGCTAAGGGCTACAGAGGCGCCAGAGGAAAGCTCTACAGGATCGCCAAAGAGGCTGTGGAGAGGGGGCTCTGTTATTCTTACAGAGACAGAAAGGCGCGAAAGAGGGATTTCAGAAAGCTTTGGATCGTAAGGATTAACGCGGCGGCGAGAATCAATGGTTTATCCTACAGCAGGCTCATTGCAGGCCTTACGCGGGCCAACATCGATCTCGACAGAAAGGTACTGGCCGACATGGCCATAAGGGACCCCAAGGGATTTTCAAGGATAGCATCCATAGCCAAAACCAGCCTGTAGACATGAAGGGCAGGCTGGCTAAACTCGAAGAAGAGGCCCTTTCACAGATCTCCTCTGTAAAAGACGTTCAACACCTATCAGAACTCAAGATCAAATATCTGGGAAGAAAGGGCGTTATATCCTCCCTGGTAAAGGATCTTCCTTCTCTGCCTCTGGATGACAGGCGCCGTTTCGGGCGTCTTATCAACAAGATAAAATGCCGTATCGAAGGGAGAATAGATGCCCTTGCAGCCCAGTTTTCCGAGCGGGAGAAGACCGAGAGGCTGAAGGGTGAACGGGTGGATGTAACCCTTCCAGGGAGAAGAGTTCCCCCCGGAAGAAGGCATCCGGTAACCCAGGTGCTGGATGAGGTG
Organism: Deltaproteobacteria bacterium; assembly: GCA_015492395.1. Taxonomy (GTDB): domain Bacteria; phylum Desulfobacterota; class GWC2-55-46; order S146-70; family S146-70; genus S146-70. The sequence continues at coordinate 4,582 of WGFD01000014.1, forward strand.
GAGGATATCTTCGTAGGTTTCGGCTTCGAAATTGCGGAAGGCCCTGACATAGAGAGCGATTACTATAACTTCGAGGCTCTCAACATTCCGAAGGACCACCCTGCCCGGGACATGCAAGACACCTTCTATATAAGCGAGAATCTTCTTTTAAGGACTCATACGTCCCCGGTGCAGATCAGGGTCATGGAGAGAAAGAGGCCGCCAGTGCGCATTATTGCGCCCGGCGCCGTATACCGGAGGGATTCCGATCTTTCGCATACACCTATGTTTCGTCAGGTTGAAGGGTTTATGGTAGACGAGGGTATAACCTTCGGTGATCTGAAAGGTGTGCTGATCACGTTTCTCCATACCATCTTTGACGAGGAACTGGCCATCAGGTTCAGGCCGAGCTTTTTCCCATTTACCGAGCCAAGCGCCGAAGTGGATATCC
>WGFD01000015.1 GCA_015492395.1 Deltaproteobacteria bacterium
CTCGGAGATGTGTATAAGAGACAGCATGTATGAGTTGCTGATGAAACATGACATCTCACTCTATAGCGAATGGCACATCATATCCATCGTGGTGAAGGATAGGGTATGCCATGGGGTGATTGCGCTGGATATTGCCACAGGGATACTGCACAGGCTGCAATCAAAGGCCGTTATCCTGGCAACCGGCGGATATGGCAGGGTATTCAGCACTACGACAAACTCTCTCTCCTCCACCGGTGACGGTATGAGCCTTGCCCTTAAGGTGGGTCTTCCTCTTATGGATATGGAGTTCGTGCAGTTCCACCCTACAACACTGAAGAGCACTGGCATATTGATAACCGAAGGGGCCAGGGGCGAGGGTGCATATTTGTTAAACTCCGAGGGGGTCCGCTTCATGAAGAAGTATGCCCCTAACTCCATGGAACTAGCAAGCCGTGACGTGGTCTCGAGGGCGGAACAGAGGGAGATAGAAGAGGGGCGCGGCATCGATGGTTGTGTCCTCCTGGACATCAGGCACCTCGGTAAGGATAAGATAACAGAGAGACTTCCGCAGATAAGGGATCTTTCAATCTCCTTTGAGGGAGTGGACCCCGTTGAAGAACCGATACCGGTAAAGCCGGGTTCGCACTACTCTATGGGGGGGATAAAGACCGACACCACAGGGAGGACCGCTATACCCGGGATATTTGCCGCAGGTGAGTGTGCCTGTGTGAGTGTGCACGGCGCCAATAGGCTTGGTGGTAATTCATTGCTTGAGACGATAGTCTTCGGACGCCGTACAGGAGGCGCCGTGGTGGATTACTGCAGTGATACCCCGTTCCATGTCTTTCCTGATGAGGCACTTAAGGATGCGGTTCACGGAGTTGCCATGATGTTGAGGAGGATCGATGGGGAGCCGGCCTGCAGGTTAAGGGATGAGGCGAAGGCCGTCATGGCGGCCCATTGCGGTGTCTTCAGAAAGGCCGATAGCCTGAAGAATGGACTGGAGAAGATAAAAGAGCTCAAGGAGAGGTATAAGAGGGTTGTCGTTATGGATGAAGGGGATACCTTCAATACTGACCTTATCGCCACTATAGAGGTGGGTAATATAATCGATCTGGCGGAGACCATTCTGATCGGCGCCTTGAACAGGGAGGAGAGCAGGGGAGCGCATTACAGGCTGGACTTTCCCAAAAGGGATGATGAAAAGTGGTTGAAGCACACACTGGTCTTCAGGAAGAAGGACGGTGGCCTGAGGATAGAGTATGGGGATGTTAATATAACAAAGTATGCACCGGAAGAGAGGAAATATTGATTCCACGGCCTGTGATAAAGAACGTTAAGTTCAAGATAAGAAGATACGATCCGGACAGCAAGGGCAGGAGGGAACCGTACTGGCAGGCCTACGACATTGAGATCAAAGAGGGCTTGACGGTTCTTATCGCCCTGTTGCAGATCAAAGACAGACTGGACGGTACGCTTACATTCAGATCCTCCTGCCGTTCTGCCATATGCGGTTCCTGCGCGGTGATGATAAACGGCTTTCCGAAGCTGGCCTGCAATACCCAGGTGCTGCCCGAGTATGAGAAGAAGGGAGAGATGGTTATAGAGCCTCTTGCAAATCACAAGGTGATAAAGGACCTGGTGGTAGACTTCGATCCCTTCTGGAAAAAGATGGAGAAGGTGACTCCATATCTTGTTCCGAAAGAAGGTTCCGGGGGGAGCAGCAGAATGACCAGGGAGGATGCCGATATTATCGAGAGGGTGCAGAGGTGTATCATGTGCGGCAGTTGCAATGCAGCATGCAACGCCCTGGAGATAGACTCCAAATACCTTGCTCCCGCGGCCCTTTCAAAGTCATGGAGGTTTGTCGGCGATATCAGAGAGACCAAAAAGGAGAAGAGACTCGAAAGATTAAGTGAGGACCATGGTATATGGAGTTGTGTAAGGTGTGTCCACTGTACTCAGTACTGTCCAAAAGATGTTTCACCCTTGAAGGCCATAGAGAGGTTGAGGGCGGAGGCCATGAAGGCAGGCATAACCGATAACCATGGGGCGAAACACGTGGACTCCATGGTCCATTCCGTCAGGAGAGTCGGCAGGCTTGACGAGGCTACAATGACATTCAAGACTCTCGGATTCTTGAGATCACTGGGGATGATACCCTTCGGTTTGAAGATGGAGATGCACGGCAAGATGCCACGTCCCATACTCTTTCCGGTAATTGTAGGGATAGATGAAGTGAGGAAGATCTACGACGATATAGAGGCAAAGAGAAAAAAGGACTGAGGTTATGACTGGAGTACGGAGATTGCAATACGCCTACTATCCTGGTTGCGCCTCGCAGGAGGTTACTAAGGAGGCGAACTGGGCGACCAGGGCGGTTGCCGGCGCATTAGACATCGATTTGCACGATATGCCGAGTGCAAACTGTTGTGGCGCCGGTCTCCTTACTGACTACGACTATGAGCTCTACATCGCATTGAACGCCAGGATACTGGCCCAGGCCGAGATCATGGGGATGGACATCATGACCATATGCTCAACGTGTCTGATGGTCATGTCTACGGCGAACAGAGACTTAAAGGCCGATCCGGTTCTTGTGGAGAAGACCAATGCCACTCTGAGCAAGGTAGGGCTTAAATACAGTGGAGAGGTCAAGGTAAAGCAGTTGTCATGGGTCCTTATTGAGGATTACGGCCTTGAAAACCTGAAGAGGAAGGTGGTAAGGCCGTTAAAGGGGTTAAAGACGGCCCCATTCTATGGTTGCCACTCCCTCCGGCCGTCCGATGCCCTTGGTTTTGATGACCCTGAGATGCCGACTTCACTTGAAAGGTTGATCGATGTTCTCGGTGGCGATATAGTGGAGTATGGAGACAGGACGAAGTGCTGCGGCTTTCAGGTCGACCTTGTTACAGAAGATGTAGCCCTCGATATGATGGCAAAGAGACTCCTTGGGGCCAAGGATGAGGGTGGGGCATGTGTAGTGACGCCGTGTCCATTCTGCCATGTCAACCTTGACAGCTATCAAGGTATGGCCGCCAAGAAGGTGAATCGGAAGATATCGATGCCGATCTTCCATCTGGCCCAGCTTGTAGGGGTGGCCTTGGGGATGGGGGATGATGAACTCAAACTGTCAAGGAATATTGTCTCACCGGAGGGGTTGCTGGAGAGGATAGGGATCCGCATATAGGGATTGAATCTCCATGCGGCAGGGGGCGTGAATGTATTTATCGTCCCTGGACTTCGGGCAGGTGATGGCTGTGCGTTCGCGCCTTTCTGATATAAACCTTCCATTGCCTCGTACCAAAAATGGCTTGCCTTATTCATTGTCTTTTTTGTAGCATAGATATAGCGGTTTCAATAAGAGGTCCGTCTGCCGTGTTGTGCTTCACCCTGCTGTCTCCGGCCGTCTTAAATCGTGGTGATTTCCGGACTATGGCTCCTTGAGGGTTTGTCAGGACCGTGGTATGGCACTGCTCCAAAGGAAGTGGCTTTGAGTTTTTTTATTACATTTGAGGGTATAGAGGGCAGTGGCAAGACGACTCAGATGAAGATGCTGGGACACCACCTTGAGTCGGCAGGCATGGAGGTAGTTATGACGCGGGAACCCGGTGGAACCGACCTGGGTGAGAGTGTCCGCAGGATCATACTAAATGTGAGAGAGAAGAAGACTGCTCCATGGGCGGAACTTATGCTCTATGCGGCTTGCAGGGCACAGGTCGTGTATGAGGTGATAAAGCCGGCCATAGAAAAGGGGAAGGTGGTGCTGTGTGACCGGTTTACCGACTCCACGCTATCTTACCAGGGGTATGCCATGGCCCTTGGGGTCGAACCGGTTAATGCTATAAACGGATGGATTACGGGGGGAATATCCCCCGATCTCACCTTCATACTGGACTGCCCTCCGGAGGTGGGCCTTAAGAGGGCATGGAATAGGATAAAGGAGAAGGAAGGCATGAAAGAGGACCGTTTTGAGAGGGAGGGACTGGAGTTCCACAGGCGCGTAAGGGAAGGATACCTTAGGCTTGCTGAGATGGAGCCCGGAAGGATAAAGGTTATAGATGGAGACCGCTCCCCTGATACCATACATGTGGAGATATGCGAGATCGTGGATTCAAAGTGGAATATATAGATAAGAAGGGGTGTATGGATAGATAGGACGGCAAGAGGCAGATGGGATTCAGCGATATTGTAGGACATAAGAGAGCAGTGGCTATCCTGAGAAGGGTGCTTGCAGAGAGGCGGGTGGCACATTCCTTCATATTCAGCGGCCTTGAAGGGATAGGTAAGAGGTTAACGGCACTTGCCTTTGCCAAGGCCCTCAACTGTACTGGTACGGAGGGTGATTTCTGTGGGGCTTGCAGATCCTGCAAGGGAATAGACTCCGGCAATAATGTGAATGTCCAGATCGTTGAACCGCGGGAGCCGGAATCCAAAGGTGGCGAGGTGAACCACTTGGCCGGTACGATAAGGATAGACGATATCAGGACTGTGCAAACCAGGCTTTCCTATAGCATCGATTCCGGCAGTAAGGTCTGTATCGTGGATGGAGCGGAAAAGATGACCAATGAAGCCGCCAACGCCTTCCTTAAGACCCTGGAAGAGCCGCCTGACAGGACCGTCGTAATACTTATAACCAGCCGGTTCATGAATCTCCTTCCGACGATTCGTTCAAGGTGCCAGAGGATAAACTTTGCTCCCATCCCTAAGGATGTTGCCATGGGGATGGTTTCCGGGAAGGCCGGTATCTCCCAGGAGAAGGCCGGAGTACTGTTGTCCCTGAGTGGCGGCAGTATCGGTAGGGCCATGGAGTTATACGAAGGTGGCGCCATGGAGATGAGGGATAATTTGATCAAACAACTTATCAGTTGTATAAAAGACGGCGGAGGGGAGATATTGAAGGCCGCAGAAGCGCTGTCTCAGGGAGACGGTGTGGACGATGCCCTCATCTTTCTGAAGTCCTGGTACAGGGACATGGCTGTCTTGAAAGAGGGGGGGGGCGATATAGTCAATAGTGATATGGCGGACAGGCTGTCGGAGCAGGCCGGCAGGATGAAGCTTGACCGTATAGTAGACGGCTTCCATACAATAGACAGGGCCTTAAAGGATATAACACCACCTAGATACGCGAACAGACAGTTGACCATGGAGGTGTTGTTGATGGATCTTCTTGGCTAGGCAGTGTATGGGAAGCCACCAATCCGCCTTCTTTGCAGATGGATAACCATACGGCTTTCGCCGCGTGGGAGTATGCTGTGGTTGGTCTTCGCCGGGGTAGTTCCGAGTTTGCGAAATCTGGACCGGTCTCATAATAAGTCTTTGAACATGCATAGTGAGCGCCTGTCTGCCGTGGCACCGGCGCCTGTCCGCCAGGATTGACAGGCGGGAAGGCAGGCATTCCCCGCAGCTTGCTGCAGGGAGCTTCAATGGAGGTTGAGATGCCTAAAGTAGTAGGTGTAAGATTCAAGAGGGCTTCAAAGATATACGACTTCGACCCTGCCGGCTTGACACTGGAGGTTGGGGATCTGGTTGTCGTTGAATCGGAGAAGGGTATGGCTTTAGGCCGGATCGCCTATGGACCTAAAGAGAAGAACGAGAAGGGCATCGTGCGACCCCTGAAGCGGGTGATCCGTAAGGCAAATGAGGCCGATATGGAGAGGTTGGAGTTCAACAGGGAGCGCGAAAGGGAGGCGTTCAGGGTGTGCCAGGAGAAGATACATAAGAACGACCTTCAGATGAAGCTTGTGGATGTGGAGTACCTCTTCGACTCAAGTAAGGCGGTCTTCTATTTTACATCGGAGACGAGGGTTGACTTCAGAGACCTTGTAAAAGGTCTTGCCAACGAGTTTCATACTAGAATAGAGATGAGGCAGCTCGGTGTAAGGGATGAGGCTAAACTCATCGGCGGTATAGGTCCCTGTGGGAGGGAGATATGTTGTTCGGCCTTCCTGACCGACTTCGGACCTGTAACGGTAAAGATGGCTAAGGATCAGAACCTGGCCCTGAACCCCGCCAAGATCTCCGGTATATGCGGCAGGCTCATGTGCTGCCTCTCGTACGAGTATGAGAGATACCAGGGGAGAGCAGCAGCGACAGATCTCCCGCCGGATTGCAATGGTTGTGTCAACTCTGAAAGTGCGGATGGAGAGGTAGGTTTGGATGTCGAATGAGAAGTTCTATGTAACTACACCCATCTACTACGTGAACGATGTGCCTCATATCGGACACGCCTATACGACCGTGGCCGCGGACGTTGTTGCCAGGTATAAGAGGTTGAAGGGGTTCGATGTCCTCTTTGTGACAGGGACGGACGAGCATGGACAGAAGGTGGAGAAGACCGCCAGGCAGGCGGGGCTCAAACCCATTGAGCTGGCCGATAAGGTTGTAGTTAGGTTCAAGAACCTATGGGTGAAGCTGAATATCTCGAACGACGACTTTATAAGGACCACGCAGGACCGCCACATAGAAGCCGCACAGGCCCTTTGGAGGATTGTCAAGTCCAAGGGGGATATCTATCTTGGTTCCTACGAGGATTGGTACTGTACCCCATGTGAGACATTCTGGACTGAAAAGCAACTGATGGATGAAAAATGTCCTGATTGCGGAAGGGAGGTAGAGAGGCTTCAGGAGGCGAGCTACTTCTTCAGGATGTCAAAATACCAGGAGAGCTTGTTGGAACATATCGGGAACCATCCTGATTTTATTCAACCGGTGAGCAAGAGGAACGAGATTGTTAGCTTTATAAGAGAAGGCCTGAGAGACCTCAGTGTGAGCAGAACGACATTCTCATGGGGTGTGCATGTGCCGGATGATCCACAACATGTGATCTACGTATGGTTTGAGGCCCTGATAAACTATCTTGCCGCGACCGGATATCCTGGAGAGATGAAATATTGGCCAGCCGATCTCCATCTGATAGGCAAGGATATCCTGCGATTCCACACGGTCTACTGGCCTGCCTTCCTCATGTCCGCCGGACTTCCCCTGCCGAAGAGGGTCTTTGCCCATGGATGGTGGACGGTTGAGGGTCAGAAGATGAGCAAGTCCCTGGGTAATGTGCTGGATCCGTACGCAATGGCCGATACGTATGGCGTCGACCAGTTCAGATACTTTCTCATGCAGGGCGTTCCTTTTGGCCAGGATGGCGACTTCTCCATAAATACCTTCATTGAGCGTATAAAC
>WGFD01000016.1 GCA_015492395.1 Deltaproteobacteria bacterium
CTATAGGCAAGGTCGATCTGGAGTGATTTCTTGAAGGTTTCCTTTTGCTGGTCCGTCATCAGCCTCAGGGCGATCTTAGTTACCTCATCCGGCGTCAACCTGTCATGGTTTTTTATCGGGACAAGATTGCCGTATATCCTGATTATGGGTGGCAAGCCGGCCTTAAGGTGAACATCGGAGGCCTTCTCTTTCACGGCAAGATTTAGTATGGAGTGGAGATCTATGGCCATTTTACCGTTCCTCCTTGTCCTCTTGAGGTGTTTCGCCTCTCTTCAACCCGAAGTGTTCCAGGATCTTGCTGCGCACCTCCGATGCCTGACCGGAGTGTTCTCTTAGGTAATTCCTTGCCGCCTCTCTGCCCTGCCCCATCCTTGTATTGTTGTAAGAGTACCACGTTCCACTCTTTTCAATAATGTTGAGCTTGGTTCCCAGGTCAAGGATATCTCCCGCCATTGATATTCCCTCATCGTAGAGGATATCGAACTCTGCGTCCTTGAATGGGGGGGCCAACTTGTTCTTAACTACCTTCACCCTGGTCCTGTTACCGACGATAGATTCGCCGTGTTTTATTTGTCCTATCCTTCTTATATCCAGTCTCTGCGAGGCGTAGAACTTGAGGGCGTTCCCCCCTGTGGTCGTTTCCGGGTTGCCGAATATAACTCCGATCTTTTGCCTTATCTGGTTTATAAATATGAGGGAAGTCCTGCTTTTACTTACCGTTCCGGTAAGTTTTCTCAGTGCCTGGCTCATTAACCTTGCCTGGAGGCCCATATGGGAGTCTCCCATATCACCTTCGATCTCCGCACGTGGGACCAGTGCCGCGACCGAGTCCACTATGATTATATCTACTCCACCACTCCTTATCAGGATCTCGGCTATCTCCAGCGCTTGTTCTCCCGTATCCGGCTGCGAGAGGATAAGATCATCCGTATCGACTCCTAGCCGCTGCGCATAAGCTATATCCAGGGCATGCTCGGCATCGATAAAGGCGGCGGTTCCACCCAACCTCTGCGCCTCCGCAACTATATGAAGAGAAAGTGTTGTCTTGCCGGAGGATTCAGGGCCGAATATCTCTATCACCCTGCCCCGGGGGATTCCCCCAACTCCAAGGGCTATATCCAGGGCCAGGGAACCTGTAGAGATCGCTTCTATGTCCGCATACGGTGCGCCATCCCCCAGTCTCATTATGGCGCCTTTGCCGAACATCTTTTCTATCTGATTCATGGCCAAGTCAATGGCCTTCTCTTTACCTTGCATTGCCATAAAAACCTCCTGAATTTGAACTTTGGCAGTTAAAGTGACTGCATACTATTTTATCATAATTAACCTGTCACCGTATGTAAAGCCTTATTCCACTCCATGAAGGTTCTCAGTGTAAAGAGCTAATTTCTACGCCGATATAACTGACTTCCTGTGTGGTGTTTCTTCCATTTCCAAATAAGCTTCCGGATATCGACCGCTTAAGGTTGAGATCATTCGCCTTACATTTCCTGCGGTGTGAACATGCATCGTGAGCCCATTCCTTACGGCTTACTGGGGAGTTAGCGAGTGAAATGTAGTCGGATAGTTTTCTACATGAGGAAGCTCCCCCCCAAGATTGCTGCAGTGAGCTTCAACAGTCCCAAACAGGCTCACATCAATGAATAACGAAGACCGGCTTTGCGAGTATGGGGAGATAGGTGCTGGTGTGGCTTGCAATATCCGTATAGGGGTCATGCTGGATCCCGGATAGTCAAACTTTCAAACGGGTTTCTTTGAGTCTGGTGTAAATGGGTCCTTTGGGCGATAAGTCGCTTCTGAATAGTGTTACACCCCTGATATAAAACCTTCCTATCTCGAACGCCTTTAGTCGGTAGAGCCTTTGCATGAATCTGCCTCTGACTCCGATGTGTTTAATCCTTCCTATAGTAATATGCGGATCGAAGCCTCTCTGCTCCCGGCTGAATCCCAGATTTTGCAGCCCATCCTCAATCATACTATGAATATCGGACAGATCTTCCGAAGCCTTAATGCCCAGCCATACAACTCGCGGTCTGTTCGTAGAAGGGAAGCACCCCACCCCTTCCACCTTGACTGGAAAGGTGGTTCGCACGGATACCGAGAGTTCAACTACCCGCCATATCTCTCCAAGCTTGCGCTCCTCCACTGACCCCAGGAATTTTAAGGTTATATGCGTATTCTCCGGCTTTACCCATTTGACCATATCTTTATCACTGTATAGGATATCCTGGATCTCCTTTACCTTCCTTTTTATGGGAGCCGGAAGAGATATCGCTATGAAGACCCGTAATTTATCCATGGTCATTATACTCCGTCAAGAACTGGATCAGTAACTCCAGGGCCTTGACCGCGCTCTGCCGTTTGATCGCTTCCCTGTTTCCTTTGAGGCTGAAGCCATATGCCACCGTATCCTTATCCTTTCCATCGCATAACGCGATAAATACTGTGCCCACGGGCTTTATCCTGCTTCCACCGGACGGGCCAGCAATGCCTGTGATAGAGATGCCGATGTCGCTTTTCAGTACATCTGTTACCCCTTCCGCCATTTCAGATGCAGTCTCCATACTTACGGCACCATGTCTCTTTAAGGTGGTTGGAGAAACGTGGAGTATATGCTCCTTGATTGCGTTGCTGTAGGCTATTATGCCGCCTCTAAAGTAACTCGAGCTTCCAGATACGTTTGTTATCAGATGACCCAGGAGTCCACCGGTACAGGACTCGGCTGTGGCGAGCCAGAGGTCCTTCGTTCGCAGCAGCTTTCCCGCAGTTTCTTCCGGTTTTTCATCTTGGCCAAGGATAGTCATATCGGAGAGTCGCCAGGGAATAGTCCTTCATGGTGTTACAATATAGACTAAAAGGTGGTACGAAAGGTTGCTGCATATCCCGGCAACGATGTCATCCAGCAGTACCCCCGTACCGCCTCTAACGTTATGGTCTATAAAACCGATCGGGAAGGGCTTTAAGATATCAAATATTCTGAAGATAAGAAAGAGTAAAGTGATACTCCATACACTCGGCGATATCATGTAGGAGGCGACCAAGAAACCTACAGTTTCATCACATATTATATAAGGCGGATCATCCTTTTTATCACTGTTGACGGTGATAATGGACGCCCACAATGCCATTACGGAGAGGCAAAGTATCACAGCCCCTCCGGCCAAGTAATGAAGTCTTGCTATGTATACATAGAACGGTATGCCCAGGATTGTACCGACTGTACCGGGTGCGATAGGTGAATAGCCTGCATATCCCATTGTGGCGATAAAGGCTGCTGTTTTAACTTGCAGGTTTGATCCGACCTTAGGCATTCCCCTTCCCTGTCTATATTGTGGCGCTTCACAGTCCGACACTACATCATATACTACATTACGCTCCATATCCGGAGCTTTTTGTTGTATCTCCCATGGTGTCGACTTTATACAAGTTCATAAATTTGCTGTTCAGAAGATATACCGGCGCATGCTTACGTTTAGCAGAATACCGATTCCGGCCATGGTAATTACAAGGAATGAGCCACCGTAACTAAGGAATGGAAGTGGTGCGCCTACCACCGGGAGCATCCCGGTCACCATACCTAGATTGATGACTATGTGCCAGAAAAAGAGTGAGACGACACCAAAAGCCAGCAGCGCTCCGAACCTGTCTTTTGCCTCTCTGGCTATGTTCAGTCCCCATGTAATAAGGAGTAGATATAGCCCCATTATTATGAACGAACCTACAAAGCCCCACTCCTCCGCAAAGATAGAGAATATGAAATCTGTATGCCGTTCCGGGAGGTAGAGCAGCTTCCCCTGTGTTCCCTGCATGAATCCCTTGCCGAGAAAGCCGCCTGAACCTATGGCTATCTTTGACTGCATCAAGTGGTAACCACCACCAAACTGGTCATAAGAAGGATCAATGAAGCTGTATATCCTCTTCTTCTGGTAGTCTTTCAATAGATAATTCCATGCCAGCGGCGCAAGGAGCAGGAAGGCCGTAGCCAAGCCGATTAATGTTTTTGTATTGATCTTTATCAGCAATGCGATGGAGGAGAATATGAGCAATAGGGTGAGTGCAGTTCCAAGATCGGGCTCCTTTGCTATCAGGAGAAAGGGTAGAATCAGGAGGAGTGCGGGCGGGATGAGGCCTTTAATGCCTAAGCCGTTTATCCCAATTTCTTTTGTACTGAAGTACTTGGCCAAGGCGATGATAAGTGCTATCTTTGCGAATTCCGATGGTTGGAATGATACTATGCCGAGATCCAGCCATCGCTGAGCACCACCGGTTGTACGCCCCACTATCAGGACAAGGATCAACAGCAGTATGGATATTCCGTAAATTATATAAGCGAGTTTTTCTATATTAGCATAGTCCGTCATAAATACTAGGGTCATGATAACGGTGCCTACAATGGCCCAGTAAAACTGCCTGGTATACAAGGTTGTTCCTGTCGCCGCGCTGTATATACAGACAATACCGGTCCCGACCAAGAGGAAGGTGATAAGTAGAAGAAACCAATCGAAGTGTATGAGAAGGCGTCTATCAATCATGTGTAATGTTATCCGGGGGTTACGGTATTGTCGCCATGCGTCTCAAGATTGCTACCGGCGGTGGTTGTATTCTCTAACCTTAAGTATGCCTTGATAACCTCCCTGGCGAGAGGTGCGGCGGTCTCCGAGCCAAAACCACCATGTTCTACAAGCACACATACAACGATCTTTGGTGCATGTGCCGGAGCGTATCCTACAAACCATGCGTGATCCCTGAGTTTATACGGGAGTTCTTCCGGCCGTTTTCTTTCTTCTCCCAATCTGACGACCTGAGCGGTCCCTGTCTTGCCGGCTATCTTAAGGTCGTCCATCCTGATTCCCCTTGCGGTTCCCTTGCTGTCGTGGACCACGCCTGCAAGTGCCTGCCGTATGAGGCGAAGAGTTTTGGTGGAAACCGGCAGTGTACCGGTCTCTCTGGCCTCAAATTCCGATATGACCTTGCCTTCCGGAGTCTCCACTCTGTCGACCAACTGAGGTTTGAAGAGTGTTCCGCCATTGGCTATCGCTGCATAGGCGTTTGCGATTTGCAAGGGGGTGGCTAACATATAACCCTGCCCAATGGAGGCCAATATGGTATCGCCGTCATACCATTGGTCTTTGAAGACCTTTCTTTTCCAGTTCCTCGATGGGACAAGACCGTGTTTTTCATCCCTTAAGTCTATGCCGGTCGGTTTGTCGAGCCCAAACCTCTTCAGATAGTATGACAGCTTGTCGATTCCTAACTTTACACCGGTCTGATAGAAGAAGGTGTCCGATGACTCTACTATGGCCCTGTATATATTTATCTCTCCGTGTCCTTCCTGTTTCCAGTCTCTATATACCCTGTCGCCGTAACTGAAGGACGGTCCTGAATAAATAAAGGTTGATGGTGACACAATCCTCTCTTCGAGCAGCGCCGCCGCCACTATCGGTTTCAGGGTGGATGCGGGAGGATACTGTCCCTGTATCGTCTTGTTTGTCAGGATGTGGAATGGGCTTTTTATAAGCCTTTCCCATTCTTCCTGTGTCAGTCCTTTGATGAACAGGTTTGGATCAAAAGATGGGCTGCTGAACATCGCTTTAATCTTGCCGTTGTTCGGATCCAAGGCCACGATTGCTCCGGATTTTCCCTCCATGACCTTTGCCGCAGTATCTTGCGTGTGCAGGTCGATTGTCAGGTGTATATTATTGCCGGGGATGGGATTTACCTGTTTTAGCAACCCTATCCCCCTCCCGGTGGCGTCCACCTCCACCTGTTTGCTTCCGTTTATCCCTCTCAGGTATTCGTCCCAACTGTTTTCAATACCGTACTTACCTATCATGTCACCGGCCGAGTATCTTGGACCTTCCAACCGTTTCAAGTCGTCCTCGTCCACCTCGCCTATGTAACCCAGTAGATGCGAGGCAATTCCACCGCGGGGATAGAGTCTTCTGGGACTTACGGCAAGACTTATACCCGGCAAATCAATCTGGAAGATTTCTATCTTCGCCGCGTCGTTCCAGTCTATATCATGTTTAAGTTTTATGGGCTGATAAGGCGGGTTGTTTTTCGCCTTGTTAAGTTTACGATCCATGTCGTCACGCGCTATATTTACCAGCGAGGGCAGTACTTTCTTAAGCCTG
>WGFD01000017.1 GCA_015492395.1 Deltaproteobacteria bacterium
TCTTAACATTGTCATCCCTGATCAGAACTACGGAGAGCCCCCTGTCCGCAAGGGGCATCCTCTTCAGCGCCCTCCTCGCCGAGATGAGGCCCCATCCCCCCTTCACAAAGCCGTACATGAGGCCGGCGGAGACTACGGCAACCCCGGACCACACGAAGAAGAGCTCAATAAAAAGGGGATGCTCCAGGCACCTGGCAAGGAACCCCTGACACCACCTCATAAACTCGTATGTGGCATCCATGACGCCGGGCAGCAACCAGGCCACCAGGCTCATAGTAAGGACGAACAGCAGAGGGACAATAATCGTCATCTTTCAGCCCTTGGTATTATTATCTCCACTCAACTCCTCCTTCTTCTTCTCGATGAGGAGAGAGAGCCTGTCAAGCTCCTGGACGTCCTTGTCGGCAAGGATATCCACGAAGGAGGCGGTGGCGGAACTGGTAGAGAGCTCGAAGACCCCCTTGAGGACCTCCTGGGCAACGGCATCGGCAAATTCATCGCGGCTGCACACCGGCGAGTAGAGGTACGTCGAGCCGCCCTTTTCCTTCACCACAAGCCCCTTCTTCACGAGCCTCTTAAGGACCGTTAGCACCGTCGTAAGCGCGACATCCCTGGTCTTATGCAGCTCCTCGAAGACCTCCTTGCCGGTAACATCTCCGCGGTCCCAGAGGGCCTCCATAATAGCCTTCTCCAGATCACCTAAGGCGCGGCCCAGACCCTTTCCAGCAAGCCTGAAACTTTTTGTAACATGTAGCACCATGGTCCAATCATATTCTACAACAGGTAGAATGTCAAATTAAAAGTTCCTTAAAAATGTGAGATCGGCGGTTAATGGAAAAAACTTTAGCGCGCAAACGTTCATTCGCTAACCCAGCAGCAAGCTGCGGGGAATGCCTGCCCGTCTGTCAATCCCGGCAGACAGACGCTCGCTATACATATTCATGTCTCCCGTATCTTCCAATTCGGATTCGGCGGATCAGGGCAGCCATATGTACATGAACCTCATCCCCAGTCCCCCCGCCAGGGCATCCGCGTCCACATTCACAAGGTTGATGTTGACCGGCAGCCGCAGGCCGTAAGAGGAGTAGACATTGCTCTTATAGCCGCCGGGCCGGGCATACGTCACTATCTTCAACTCGTCGATCTTCTTCTCCTCCTTTATAAGGTCGATAACATCATCGAAGTAACCTATCCCGTCTATGAGCGCCAGATCCAGGGCCTGCCCGGCGGTATAGACCCGTCCGTCGGCTATGGCTTCCAGGCGCCCCCGGTCTATCCCCTTGCGCCCCTCCTCTATGACCTCCAGAAAACGCTCGTACATCTCCCTTATAATACTTTCGACTATCTCCCGCTCCTCCGGCGTCATACCCCTCAGCGGAGAGCCTATATCCTTCTTGTCACCGGACTTTACGGTCTCGTTCTCGACGCCTATCCTCTCCATGAGACCGCTGGCATCGATCTTCATGGATACCACGCCTATACTGCCCGTAACCGTCGTCGGATGCGCAATGATCCTGTCCGCGGCGGTGGCGATGTAGTACCCGCCCGACGCGGCCACATCCAGCATCTCCACGACTATGAAGCTCCCAGTCCTCTCCTTGAACTCCTTGATCTCGTGGTGGATGATATCGCTCGCGGTGACTGTGCCACCGGGGGTGTTCATCCTCAGGATCACCGCCTTGACGGCCCTGTCCTCCGCGGCCTTGTCCAACTCCTCCCTTATCCTGGCCACCATACTCGGCTCAGTGCTCAGACCGAGCAAATCGGACCGCTCCTCGGCCGATATGCCGCCGGATATGTCTATCAGGAGCGCCTTGTCGCGCCCCCCGCCCCCTATCACCTCCTCTTCCAACGGCTTGGTTCCGGGAACCGGCACTACGATGGAACATCCGGAGAAGATGAAGATGAATAGAACAAGCAATCTGAACCTGATGAATATTCCAACGATCCGGCAGAGTCCCGCCATGTGGCCTATACCTCCATCATATCCTTTGTCAAAGCAGCCCGTCGAGGCACACATACCCCCTCCCCTGCGCCTCGGCCACCTCCCTGCAGGTGACCCTTCCGCGGTACACATTCACACCCTTCGCCAGGGCCGGGTCCTCCCTGACCGCCCCTTCGAGGCCAAGGTTGGCGAGTGAGAGCATGTAGGGATAGACGGCGTTGGCGAGGGCGTACGTGGACGTCCTGGGAACCGCACCGGGGATATTGGTCACGCCATAGTGCATCACACCCCCCACCTCATATGTCGGCTCGGAGTGGGTAGTGGGCCGTATCGTCTCCACGCACCCCCCCTGGTCTATCGAGACATCGAGTATTATGGACCCCTTCTTCATCACGGAGACCATCTCCCTGGTCACTACCCGCGGCGCCCGCGCGCCGGCAACGAGGACCGCCCCGACCAGCATGTCCGCCTCCGGGAGCGCCTTCCCGATATTGAACGAATTGGAGGCGAGGGTCTTTACCGCCCCCTTGAATAGCTCATCCGCGTGTTGCATCCTGTCACTCAGCCTGTCCATCACCGTCACGTCCGCACCCAGCCCGAGGGCTATCCTGGCGGCATTCAACCCCACACTCCCGGCGCCGATGATAAGGA
>WGFD01000018.1 GCA_015492395.1 Deltaproteobacteria bacterium
GATTTCCAGGATATCTCCGGGACACTCGATAAAGCAGTACCGGGGGGTTCTATCCTATTCCCCGACGAGTTGTCGGATCTACTCTTGGTCCTGCGAATGGTCTCCGCTCTTACGGAGCAGATCAAGGGAAGTGAGGATCTACCGTACTTGCAGGATATCGCCGGCCGGATGAGCGGTTTCCCGGACTTGCTGGAGGTCCTGGAGCGGTCGTTGGACGGGAAGGGTGGCATAGTAGATACCGCCTCTTCGGAGCTTTCGCGGATCAGGACTAAGAGGAGGAACCTGGACGCCGGGATACACAAGAAGCTGGAGGAGATTATAAGAGACAAGAAGGTTGCTCCCTTCCTGCAGGATGATTTCATTACCAAGAGAGGTGAGAGATGGGTGATACCGGTCAGGATGGATTCAAAGGGTCGGGTGCAGGGTGTGGCCCATGATGTTTCGAACTCCGGGGAGACCGTTTTTTTAGAACCTCTGGAGATTATAGGCCTTGTCAATGATCTGGAGAATACGCTAGCAGAGGAAAAGGCCGAGGAGAGGCGTATATTGAGATCTATATGTAATGAGATAAGAGAGGTGGTGGAAGATATTGAAAAGCAGTTTATGGCTCTAGTGAACCTGGACGTCCTTAACAGCATTGCACGGTTTGCAGACCTCCTGAACCTCCAGGAGATTGGTGTAAATGATCGAAAGGTCATCGAGCTGAAAATGGCCGCCCACCCGCTGCTCATGCTGCTCAAGAAAGAGGAAGCGCTTGGTGATAATATCGTTCCTCTCGATATCAGTATGGGAGAGGATTGCAGTGTCATGCTCATTACGGGGCCGAATGCCGGCGGAAAGACGATCACGATTAAGACGGTAGGGCTCATACTGCTCATGGCGCTGTCCGGGATGCCGGTACCTGCCGATAACTCATCGACCGTGCCGGTAATAAAGGCCCTCTATACGGATATCGGGGATGAACAGTCTATTGAGGATAGTCTGTCCACATTCTCCGCCCATATCTCAAAGATCTCGGACATAATAAACAGGGCCGGTCCGGATAGTATCGTGCTGGTTGACGAGCTTGGTACGGGGACCGACCCCTCCCAAGGGGTCGCTATAGGATGTGCGGTACTGAAAGACTTGGAGGAAAAGGGAGCCACGGTCTTCGCCACTACCCATCTCTTCGATATAGTGACATTCGTATACGGAATGCCCGGTATGGTCAACGCCTCCATGGAGTTTGATAAAGAGACGCTTACTCCGCTGTACAGGCTAAGGACAGGTGAGCCCGGTCAATCTCATGCCTTCGAGACGGCCAGAAGGTACGGGCTTCCGGCCAGGGTGCTGGAGTTTGCCAGAGGCATAATGGGCGAGGGAGGTGTGAAGTTTCACAACCTCTTAAGGGATCTGCATGAGAAGAGGGATCGGTATGAGATTCTGCTCAATGAGGTTGAGGAAGACAGGCGAAGGTTGGAGGCCGGGAAGAGAAGCCTGCAGGACCTCAAGGGAGAGATGGAGAGGAAGGAGGCTGAGGTCTTGCAAAGGGCCTATGAGGAGGCTGTGGACATTGTGTTGTCCGTTAGGAGGCAGGTCGTCGGTATTGTGGAAGAGGCGAGGAAGGAGAAGGATCGCAGGGCTGTAAGCCGGCTGGACAGACTGCAGCTTGTGATCGACGAGAAGGTTAAGGTGTGTAAGGGTGAACGATCCATCCCGATAGACCAGATAAGAGAAGGCGAGGAGGTGTTCGTCACTTCTCTGGGTTATGATGCCGAGGTGTTGAAGGTCGACAGGAGGCGCGATCGCCTGAGCGTAAGGTCACGGGGTATCGTGTTGGAGGTCCCGGCCGCCGCGGCTGTGCCAAGGAGGGGAATGAGCCCTAAAGCGGACCACACTCACCGTAAAAAAAAAGAAGAAATAAGGCCGGTGGTAAGGGAGATAAATCTCCTGGGACTCAAGGCTGATGAGGCCGTCTCAAGGCTGGAGCCTTTCCTTAATCATGCATCTATGGCTGGCGTAGAAGAGGTCAAGATCATCCATGGTGTTGGAAGAGGAATACTGAAGAGGACTGTAAGTGGATATCTTGTGGTCCATCCGCTTGTCATGGGCTTCAAGAAGGGGGAGCAGCACGAGGGAGGGGAAGGTGTGACGGTTGTGAGTTTATGAGTATATAAAGGATGATCTCACTGCCCCGGTAC
>WGFD01000019.1 GCA_015492395.1 Deltaproteobacteria bacterium
ATGGTTGTCTACTGGGACGGTACGGTGGCCGTATGTAACCATGACTGGGACAGAAGGGAACATATCGGTAGTGTGCGCCACGATTCCATAGAGGACATATGGAAGAGTCCCAAGTACGGGGAGATACGCAGGAGACACATAGATGGCGGATTGGAAGCGGATCCGACATGTAGAGATTGCGACCACTGGAAGATGTATTATATCAGAGACGGAATCGTGGGAAAACTCTACGAGGCTGATGGCTCATGTGTATTGTTATTAAAAGATTTGGAAAAAACCGATGAGTGATGAAACCAGATTTAGTTTTAAGGATCTTGATCTTTGCCAGAAGGCGGTGGAGTTTGCAGATGGTGTTATAGATGTTTCAGAGAACCTCGATTCAGACAGGAGACATTTCAGGTTGATCGAACAGACAGAGTCTGCCGTTACCTCTATAGCCATGAATATTGCCGAGGGGAAAGGGCGATATTCGAATAACGAATTTAAGCCCCCTGCAGCAAGCTGCGGGGAATGCCTGGCCGCCTGCCTGCCTGTCAATCCTGGCGGACAGGCGCTCGCGATGCATGTTCATCCAATATTTATATATCGCAAGGGGATTACTTTTTGAAACTATTACCCTTCTGATAATTTTCAATGCAAGATGCTGACAAGTTTTGCCAACTCAATCAAACGGTCACTATGAACTATGAGCTTATATGAAGATACCGGTAACAAGACCGTTCTTTGATGATTGCGAGAGGGAGACGCTCGCTTCCATTCTCGATAGCGGATGGGTTGTTCAGGGGTCTATGGTGGCGGAGTTTGAAAGACTGTTTTCGATCTTCACAGGGGCCGGGTTCGCGATCGCGACCACGTCCTGCACAACGGCGTTGCACCTTAGTCTGGTGGCTGCCGGCATAGGCCCGGGTCATGAGGTTATTGTCCCTTCATTCACCTTCGTTGCCACTGCAAATGCAGTGGAGCACGCAGGTGCGAAGCCGGTATTCTGCGATATAGATCCGGATACCTTCAACATGGCCGCTGAAGATGTCGAGAGGCTCATATCCGGGAAAACGAGGGCAATTATCCCAGTGCACCTGTTTGGGCTGTGTGCGGATATGGATGGAATAATGGAGATTGCGACGGAGCATGGGGTAACCGTAATCGAGGATGCAGCCTGTGCCATGGGGAGTTTATACCGGGGACAACATGCCGGTGGTTTCGGCCTTACCGGATGTTTCAGCTTCCACCCCCGTAAGGTTGTTACAACCGGAGAGGGTGGGATGATTATAACTAACGACATGGCCGCGGATAAACTGTTGCGTTCCCTAAGAGACCACGGTGCATCCATGTCGGACCTTGAGAGAGGGAAAACGGGCGTGAGCCTCTTACCATTATACGACTCCCTTGGCTATAACTATCGCATGACAGACCTTCAGGGCGCACTCGGCGTATGCCAGATGAAAAAGGTGGAGTGGGTGCTCGAAGAGAGAAAAAAAAGGGCGGAGATCTACAATGAGTCTCTAACAGAGGTGGAGTGGCTCAAGACCCCTGTTGTTCCCGATGGTTTTACGCATAGCTACCAATCCTATGTCTGCATGATTGACAAAGGTTGCTTTCATGAATCCATTGAGGATGCGAACAGATTCAGGAACGGCCTCATGGAAAGACTCGAGAGGAAGGGCATAGCCACAAGACAGGGAACTCATGCAGTTCATACGTTGGGTTACTACAGGGGGAAGTATGCCTTTGAGGAAAGGGATTTGCCATGTTCACTGGAGGCGGACAGGCTAAGCCTGGCGCTTCCCATCTATCCACAGATGACGGATGAAGAGCAGGAGTATGTAATAAAGCAGCTCATAGTCTATACCTGATGGCTCATGGCACTGTTATTAAATGAGTCAAAGAAATATGGAAGCGGATTCCATTGCCGATTTAGCCAAATATTCACCACGATCTGCGAGCTATGAGCCATGAGCTGACAGCCAGCAGCTACGAGCTATTAAACTATGTGTGGAATTGCAGGAATACTCAATCTCAACGGTGATCCGATAGTCCACCGCACCATTAAGGCCATGACCGACATCATAGCTCATCGCGGTCCTGATGGTGAAGGACACTTTATAGATGGCAACATTGCGCTAGGGCATAGGCGTCTGGCGATAATTGATCTCACTGAAGCGGGCCATCAGCCTATGGCGAACGAAGATGGGACGGTAGTGATTAGCTACAACGGGGAGGTTTATAACTTTAAGGCACTCAGAAACGAACTGAAATCTTTAGGCCACGCCTTCCATTCCAAGACCGATACCGAAGTGGTGGTGCATGCCTACGAGGAGTGGGGAATAGATTGCGTTGATCGTCTGAACGGAATGTTCGCTTTTGCCCTTTGGGATAAGAAGAACAGGATGGTGCATCTCTGCCGCGACCGTTACGGTATCAAGCCGCTGTACTACTACCTCTCAAGAGACATACTCCTCTTTGCCAGTGAGATAAAGGCCATACTTCAACACCCTGAAGTACGAAAGGAGGTGGATAGCCATGCGCTACTGGAATACTTTACCTTCCAGAACATCTTTACGGACAGAACCCTGTTTGAAGGGATCAAATTGCTGCCCCCGGGGCATATTTTATCGTTAAGGACGGATGGTTCCGATAGTATCAGTGTCAGGCAGTACTGGGATTATGATTTTAGAGAACCACTGCAGGTGAAAGATATGGCGGAATACGAAGAAGAACTTGACAGGCTCTTTGTGCAGGCAGTCCGTCGCCAGTTGGTCGGTGATGTGCCGATAGGGGCATATCTAAGCGGCGGGATGGATTCCGGGGCGATTACCGCCTTGGCCGCCAAGAAGATCCCCTACTTGACCTCTTTTACATGTGGTTTCGACCTATCTTCTGTTTCGGGGATGGAACTGCACTTGGACGAACGCGAGAGGGCGGAGGCCCTTTCCTATCGTTTCAAGACAGAACATTATGAGGTGGTATTGAAGGCAGGAGATATGGAGCGAGTCTTGCCGGACTTGATATGGCACCTGGAAGATCTAAGGGTAGGACAGTGCTATCCAAATTATTATGTTTCCAGACTTGCCAGTAAGTTTGTAAGGGTTATATTGGCGGGCACCGGTGGAGACGAGCTCTTCGCGGGTTATCCATGGCGATATTATCGAGCGGTCAATAATCAAGACTTCGGAGAATATGTGCAGAAGTACTACAAGTACTGGCAGCGTTTGGTCCCTAATAAGGTCATCCACAGGCTTTTTCAACCTCACATATGGGAGGAGATCAAGGATACGTTGACGATAGATATATTCCGTAAGGTGATCAACTCTGATAAACAGGACCTGACCTCGACAGAGGAATATATAAATCGATCATTATACTTTGAGAGCAAGACCTTCCTCCACGGTCTGCTTCTTGTAGAAGATAAATTGAGCATGGCCCACAGCCTGGAGTCCAGGGTGCCGTTTCTGGATAATGACCTCGTAGACTTCGCAATGCAGATACCTTTACGAGCCAAGCTTCGAGATCTGGATCAGATCATTAAGATCGACGAAAACGAGTCCAGATCGAAGCAGGCACTGTACTTTGAGAAGACTGACGATGGAAAGATCGTACTGCGCAATATCCTGGCGCGTTATCTTTCAAGGGAGTATGTGAATGGCATCAAGCAGGGTTTCAGTGCGCCCGATGCCAGTTGGTTTAGGGGGGACAGTATTAATTACGTCCGAGCTTTACTAATGAATACGGATGCGTACATCTATAAGTATCTGCGGGAGGATACCGTTGTAGAGCTTGTGAACCAGCATCTGAGAGGTGAGAAGAACAGGCGGTTGCTTATCTGGTCTTTGTTGTGTTTTGAGTGGTGGTTAAGGACGTTTATTTTTTGATGGCGGCAATATGAAGTCCCTCTTATCAAGTGGGGGCTGTTCTCGCTATGTACTTTCACTATGGTTTTACCTAACTTTCTTATTATTGGTGCTGCAAGGTGTGGAACTACTTCACTC
Organism: Deltaproteobacteria bacterium; assembly: GCA_015492395.1. Taxonomy (GTDB): domain Bacteria; phylum Desulfobacterota; class GWC2-55-46; order S146-70; family S146-70; genus S146-70. The sequence goes on from WGFD01000019.1 coordinate 3,987, forward strand.
TATACTTATATGAAAGAGCATCCGGATATCTACTTGCCTGAGTCGAAGAGGCCAGAGCCACATTTTTTCCTGAAAGACGATGAGTATTCCAAGGGCTTGGAATACTATTATGGCAAGTATTTTTTTCCATGGAGTGGAGAAAGAGCTATCGGGGAGGCCTCAACATCATATATCTACCAAAGCTATGTCCCGGAGCGGATTTATACGCACCTGCCCGGGGTGAAGCTGATAGCTATACTTCGGAATCCTGTTGACAGGGCCTATTCGAACTATTGGATCACCGTTCAGAATAATCTTGAGAAGTTGTCTTTCGAGGATGCTGTCCAAAAAGAGAAGGAACGTATCGCCGCTCCAGGATCACCGTTATTGAAGGAGATTCAGCCTTACGCGTATATAGATCGAGGATATTATTACAGACAACTTCGCAGATACCTTAAGTTTTTCGGAAGAGAGCAATTGTTGATTCTGTTGTTTGACGATCTCCAAACAATGCCTGGCAAGGTAATGAAGGAGGTCTTTCACTTCTTGGATGTTGATCAAGGATTCGTTCCTGAGGTGCTTGGAAAGGTTGCAAACAAACTGCATGTCTACCCTAAGCCCATGAATCCGGAGACGCGGAAACACCTCATAAACTTGTTTAAAGAGGATAATGAAAAACTTTCAGGGCTGATCGGAAGGGACTTGGCTGGTTGGAGCAACGAAGTTGTTTAGCGGATGAACATGCATCGTGAGTGCCGGTCTGCGGTGGCTCCGGCGCCTGTCCGCCTGGATTGACCTGTCTGCCAGGATTGGCAGGCAGGCAGGTATTCCCAGCAGATTGCTAGGTGGTTGGCGGGCGTAATATAATCGAATCATTTCTTGCATGAGGAGATTCCCTGTCCAGTGCAGGGAGCTTCAATCGATGCCGATATCGGAAGAGATATACATAACGATAGACATAGATTGGGCTTCCGATGAAGCCTTGGACTACACTATGCGGTGTCTTGAAGATTCCGGCGTTTCGGCTACTTTCTTCGCGACACACTATACCCGGAAATTGGATGCAATCCGCAACAACAAGAGGTTCGAATTGGGAATACACCCCAACTTTAATAACCTCCTTAATGGCATGGCTACGTTTAAGGAGAAGAATATACGCATGATCGTGCAGAAGGGGCTTGATATGGTTCCTGAGGCCAGGAGTGTAAGGTCCCATAGCTTGGTTGGCGGGAGTATATTCAGAAAGTTATTTAGTGATATGGGTCTCAGATATGACTGCAATCCTTTTATTCCAGCCACGTCAGGAATTGCTTTGCAGCCGTGGCTTTTTAGGAACGGGATGGTTGTGGTGCCATTTATGTGGTCCGATTATATGCACTGCTCCTACGAATGGGAGTGGGATGCGGATAAGTTTTTAATGAGGGATGGCCTGAAGGTCTTCGCCTTTCATCCGGTGCATATAGCGCTAAATACGAGCGATATCGCCATCTATCGGAAGAACAAGCAGGCACTTAGTGATTTCAGATATGTATCCAAGTTGCGGTGCCATGACCTTAGCCGCGGGGTAGATGTGTTTCTACGAAATTTGATCAGCAGGGCAGCGGAGCATGGATATAGTACTAAAAAGATTTCGGACATACCGGAGTCGGGCCTTGTGAACCCATGAAAGATAAGATGGCTGATAACATTGCGGAAGCATCAGGATTGCTGGACAGTGAGTCAGAGGCTTTTATGAAGAGGGTCTATGCCGGGGGGATTGGAAGGTACGAAAAAAGGCTTGAGGCATTAGGTTTTATAGGTATGGACTCTGTTATGGATGCCGGTTGCGGCTTCGGTCAGTGGTCGCTTGCCTTGGCCAGACATAACGGCAATGTCTGGGGGGTGGATATCTCTCCCGGCAGGATAAAATGCGCCGAATCCATGGCCCGGCAGAATGGTTTTTTCAACATTCATTTCAGGTGCAGTTCATTGGAGGATTTGGAGTTTTCCGATAAGTATTTCGACGGGATTTTTTGCTACAGCACTATTCATCACGCCGATGAGAGCAGGACCCTTGATGAATTATGGCGTCTTATAAAGCCGGGTGGTCTGCTATATCTGAATTTTAACTCCTTGGGCTGGTTCCTTTACCTTTTCCTGATAAGAGGAATCTTGGGTAGGGATCGTTACTCCCTGACACAGTCTGTCCGGGCCATGAGCAACTTTATACGCGGAAAAAATAGCGGATACCATGTGGTCACAGTAAAAAGACTCAGTAAGGAGCTGTCGGAACGCGGCTTTAAAATCCTTGCTATGGATGGAGATGGTTCCATCAAGCTTGCTGACGAGCCTATGGAAGTGTATTCCTTCTATGAAAAATACTATTTTGGTCTTCCCGGTGTTTGGGAAGTATTGGCTGTCAAACAGTGTTGATAATACGCGGATGGCAGTATTGGATGCTGGATACTAATGGATTGATCGATAGTCGATGAGGTTTGCTCTGTGGTTCTACAGTCAGTTCCTTGTTAAAGGGATCGCTGTTCTGACTAATGGTCCAATGTCAAACATTATGAGAAGATTATTGTTTAGCTTCAGCAGTGCTTTGCCATTTGAGGCACTTGCGAGAGCTGGAGAAACAGTAATACATGTTGGTGTTTGGAAGATAGAGACGGTATCACAGTGGTCACGTATTGTTGGTGACAAGGGAAAAGTTGTAATTGTTGAAGCTATTAAAGAGAATATAGATGCATTGAAGTTTGAGGCTAAGAGGAGATCATTAAATAATGTCGTATTCATTAATGGCGGTGTCTGGCATAGAAAGGAAGAACTTCTCATTATGGTACACAAGGGGACATATGTAAATGAAGGGAGTGGAGGAATGGAGGGTTTGGACATGGGGCAGCTCTTTATGCACAGTAAAATTAAGGAGGCGGGCACGTATATTGATGAACGGACCCCGGAGTATTCAGTCAATTATATTGAGGAAAAAATCAATGTCGATACACTGGATAATTTATTGAAGGAGATAGGAATAACTGTGGTTGATCATATACATCTTACTATAACCGGATCTGAATATGAGGCCATACTCGGGATGGAAGAGCTTCTAAAGAGAAGGGGGGTTAGATTGGTGGTAAGTGCTACTTTCTTAAGGAAAGAAGATAATCGCCCTAGCCATGAGGTGGTGCAGAAGCTGCTTAAAGAGAAAGGGTTGAGAACATGCTTGGGGAGGCGATTTTCGGGTCGTCATGGCAGGTATGTTTTTGCATATAGGGGATAACCTTGGATTTGAAGCAGGCATCTTGGAGGTTTGACTAAATGGAGTGCGAGGGTGCCGGCAGTCCTCCTTTTGGCGGGACACCGGGGGAATTTACGTGGGTTTCTTTACGTTCAACACTCAGGCGCGCTAAGGAGCTGGAATACCGGTCTTTGACGTGTAAAGACTACTGTTTGCGTGGAAGGAAAGAGATTGTTGAGGGAAGGATTCTTGTGTTTCGTGTGGATGTTGACCAATCACCTGAGAAATCACATACTATGGCTTCCCTCCTTTCCGATGAAGATGTGAGTGCAACCTTCTTCTACAGGTTGCATTCACCATCGTATGATCTATCTTCCCCGGAAAATATACAAATAGTCAGGGATGTGCAGGAAATGGGTTTTGAAATAGGACTTCACTGTGAACCTATGGTTATGTCGCATATGACCGGAAAAGCTCCTGAGGTTGTGATAAGGGAAGATATCCTGAGACTAAATGAGATTATGGGTGGAGAGATAGTAGGTGTAGCTTCACATGGGGATTCCAGGTATAAAGGGATCAATAACATCGATTTCTGGCGTGACCATGTGCCGTCAGAGTATGGCTTGTTGTATGAGGCTTATGACAAGGAGACATTCGGCCTATTCCAAGAGGGGAGGTATGTGTCAGATTCGGAGTTGGTGAGGTGGAAGTCCTACGATAAGGGGAAGCTGAGAATCGGCGATTGTCGGTCATTAGCGGACCATTTAGATGAGAGCAAGCTCCCAATGTACGTGCTGGTTCATCCATTTCTATTTAAATAGTATTTATCAAAAAACTCAAATGCACACTAATCCAGTTTGTAATTTGTAAAGCAGGGAGTTTTAGCAATATCTAAGAATCATGAAAGCTCAATGGCTAGGAGTATATATCCCTAAATAGCGTATAAATCGATGGCATATCTAAATAACATAGATCTTAATGAGTTCAAAAAGATGGAAGACATAATTGAGCCGATGGAGGCCATGCTTGTTGTTAAGAGTCAGGATCAGGCTTTAAGGAGGGCGAAACTTATAAGTCAGCTTAAGGAAGGTAGAATCGGTCGTATGAAACCGCGCCCGATTTCTGAAGGACTATTAGTAAACTGTAGATTACATGCCGGTGGCGACAATATTATAAATACCGAAAATGCTTCCTGGGTTAGAAGATTTCCAGAGCCTCGGCATATGGTTCCTTGCTCGAGGAACAGTTTTTTGCTTACCGAGATCGGAAAGATAAATCTGATAGGCCCAGAAGGAAGTGTGTTAGATTCATTTACACATCCTTATTTTGCTTTTCTTCACACAGTGGAGTTGAATGCTTCAAGAGATAGAATCTTAGTAACGTCGTCCGGCTATGATGCCATCATTGAGATAGACCTGAACACAAAAAATGAAACCTGGAGTTGGTTTGGATGGGATCATGGTTTTAATCCTAATGAAGATGGTGTCTATTTCACTAATACACGGAAAAAGTCGGAGCTGCTTGCAAGAAGAGGTCTTAACGCAAGGTATATAGACCCCGGGGAGTATAATGAACAAGGTTTGTTGACTGCTGCGCGCACTACTCACCCTAACGCTGCCATTTATAATCCTTATAAAGAAGAGTCCACAGTTGTTGCCAGTCTGGGTCGTAAGGGGAGAATTATCGAGATAGAGAAGTCAACTGGCAAATATAGTCTACTAATTGACTCTCTGGCGCCTATGCCTCATGGAATTACCCCTTATAATGGCGGGTGGATAATCACAAATACGACAGAGGGAGAACTATGGATGCTGGATGAAGATTTTAATATACAGCAACAGATCATAGTTAACAGACTGTCGGGCAAGCCGGAAGTGGCATTGCAATATGAGTGGTTACAATTGGTTAAAGCCATCGATAGAGATACATTTGTGGGATTAGATGCCAATAGAGGGATAATCATCTTTGATTTGGCGGCACGTTGTTATAGCATTCTTCACCCGGATCCCAACTGGTGTATACAAGATATTTTATTGTTCCGAGGGGAGCAGGTATGGATTTGATTCTGCTGCTGACGATATTATTATTTGGTTTCCTGTTGCGCATGAGCTTTGGAACGGCAGAGTCTACGGATGAATGGGTGTCGTTCTGGTTGATACAGCGTCAGAAAGAGAGTAATTGGGTCAATTATAATGTGGACGATTCAATCGTAGATGGAACATATTGCTATCCAGTGTTGCAGCATTTTATTGTGAGCAGATTCCCTGAAAGATATTGGAGCAGTATCGGTTATATATTCAATACGCTATATGACATCTTAACAGCGCTATGCGTCTATTTGGTCGCATATTTGCTCTCCAGGGATCTTCATATATACATAAAGATTGGTGGTCTCGAAACAGAAGAGGTTGCTACTCTTCTATTCTTGACGACTCCGGTTTTGTTTCCGGCCACATCAAGGATGATAACAATAAAGGCCCGCTCTATCGGTTTAACCCTGACAACAATGTTTTTGCTGCTGGTAGGTGTTGGGATGATTAACAATGACTGGCGCTGTTATGCCGTCTCTGTAGTGGTCGGGTTATTGATTATCTTAAGTTCGATGTTCGCTTTACAAGTAATGATCTTCTTTACCATATTTCTAAGTATCTATATGAAATCTCCTCATCCCATAATAGTGTTGTTTATCGTTTTATCGATAGCTTATTTGATGCCACGGTTTGGAACAAAAGAGGTTCTTAGATTTATGTGGCACCATAAGTTATGGTATATGCGTAATTATACTAAAGGGACAACCGCCGCGGGTCGGAATAAAATAAAAGACATAGTACTACTTCCTATATATGCTATCAAGGACTTCAAAAAGTTTTCTATGCTATGTTTTAAGCAGATAACCCCAATTATAGCTTTATATTCGGCACCTACTGTCTTCATCCTGCTTGGGATGTGGATCATTCAAGCCCCATCCTGGCAGCTTGTTAGCTCATCTCCAGCCTTATCGTATCTATGGGGGATAGTACTGGCCTCTTTGGTGATTTTTATTTTGACATCATTTAAACAGTTGAGCTTCCTTGGGCAGGCAGAGAGATATTTTGAATATAGTTCCCCAGCCTTCTCAATAATGGCAGTTTTCTTATTGTCTAGCTTTTCTGATACGACAAGATCTAATTTGTTCTGGTTTTTATTTTTATTCCAACTGAGCGTTGTGTATATTACATCCCTTTATCTGAAATACGAAGGCATTATTCAGACTAAGAGTAATATTTCACAGGACTTGCAACAAGTAATTGATTGGTGTACAGGAAACCTCGATCATGCAAGATTATCTACCGTTCCGTGTAAGTTGGGTTTTATTCTGTCTACTAGCATGAACAGGATGGCGGCGGGGAGGTTCAAGTTCTACTATAAGTTTATCTTGAGGGGCGGTGAAAAAGGGTTTAAATACTATGAAGACGATACTGGAGGATGTGTTAAAACACACAATGGTTGGATACAATCAAAAGAGGTTTTCCGAATTTCCCCAAGTGAATTATCAAGCAAATATGGAGTAACACATCTCCTGATTGATAAAAAATACCTAGAAGGACTTTATAGGAGTTGGGCTGGACAAGACATAGATCTCTTAGGTAGTCCACTGTTTCAGAATCAAGGATATATAGTCTATTCAATTATTTGAGGCCGGCAGATCAAAACTGTTGATGCTTCTTAATTCTTGCGTGGAATCATATACGTCAGTGAGCTGATTATAAATACATTAAAGCAATTACGATAGTAACATACTGATTGATGTATATGGTTTTCATGGCAACAGGAAATGTTGAGATGCAGGAGTCAGGATTATTGAGGGAATTTATTCATGTTTAAAAAGATTAAAAGGCTGATATACCTGAGCGGCATATATTCGCTGGGATCTATCTTCGAAAATGCCCTTGGGTTCATTTTCATTCCCATTTATACCGCCTATCTCGGGGTTTACGATTACGGTATTGTCGGATTAATGTCTATCACTGTAGGATTGCTCTCCACGCTGCTTAGCACGCCGATAGTGAACGGTTTTACAAGGCATTACTATGTCCCGGCCTATGAGAATAAACAGGGACTACTTTTGTTTAACAGCTTTCTCTTGCTATCACTACAGGCCATTATAATTAGTGTGATATTCTATATCCTAAAGAACTCGATTACTGTTGTGATCTTAGAAGATGTTGGTTTAGTCCGTATAGTTGAAGTATATTCAGTGATCTTATTCTTACAACCTCTTTCGATATTTTTCATGGCTCTTTTAAGGCAGAAAGAAAGAGCCGGTTTCTTTGTTTTTATTTCGTCTGCCAGGCTCATTGTTTCAGCAACTACTATATTGGTGGGACTGCTATATTTCAAGATCGGCGTTCTTGCCTTGATATATGGAAATCTTGTAGGAGTTATCTTTACAGTAGTTTTTATCTTTCCTTTTTTATGGAGACACTGTACTCCGGAAATCTCTCCTTCCATTCTTGGACCACCGCTAAGATATGGCTATCCACTGATCATTGAAGGTATTTCATTGCTCCTTATTCAAGCAGGGGACAGGTATGTGATAAAACTCTTTTCTTCCCTGGCAACTGTAGGACTTTATAGCTTTGGGTACAACTTCGCAGGAATAATGGTTATTGCCTTAATAATGCCCTTGAAACAGGCCCTTCAGCCTCTTGTATTGAAACAGGAAGGAGAGCCTGAAGAGCTCAAGGCTTTTCTCAGGAACAATTGCACGTTTTTTTATCTCATCGGTATGTATCTCTGTCTGTTCTTATCTCTGTATGGTAAAGAGGGTATTGAGGTGCTGGCAAGAAAAAAGGAGTTTTGGAGTAGTTGGATTATTATACCTGTCATAGCCTTTTCATACCTCCAGCATGGTTTGGGAAATTTTTTCAACTACGGCTTGATGATGACTAAAAAGTCATACTTCATGAGTAGAAATGTAGCCGTTGCCGCGGTGTTGAATATAGGACTGAACTTGGTCTTAGTTCCTTACTGGGGCATAATGGGCGCCGCTTTGGCAACTTTGGTTGCTTACATTGCGTGGAATGTATTGAAAATTCACTATTCAGGAAAATTCTATGGCCTATATTTCGATATAAAGAGGTTGGGACATATTACCATTATAGGAGCTGGTTTATACATAGTGTCCCTATTGACTGCTGAGATTGGTTCTTTGTCCATTGAGATTTTTCTTAAGTTCATTCTACTCTTAGCTTATCCTGTACTATTCTTCTTGACAGGGTTTTTCTTGCCGCTTGAAAAGGTTTATATGCGAAGATTATGGAAGAGTATAAAGATGAATGGATTGCGCGAAACGTATGCAAAAATCAAGGCAATATAGCTAGGGCGAGGAGATTTGTCGATTGATATTCCCTGTCTTTATAGGCGGATGCGGTAGGAGCGGAACCACTTTGCTCGGCGCCATGCTGGGCGCTCATAGCGGTTGTGTATGCACCCCGGAATCGCAGTTCAAGATCGATATATTGAGCTGTATACCTGGTGTGAATGAAGGTAAAGTCAGCACAGTGGATGTATTGGATTTTCTTGAACGTAATAGACGCTTCTGGTTATGGGCGCTTGATGTGAAGTCGATTTCTGCGGCTATGGAAGGAATCACGGTCTCTTATGCTGGCTTGATTGAATGTATCGTAAAGATGTATGCCGGGAAGGTTGGCAAATCCAGATCAGATATCTGGATCGACCATACCCCTGATAATATGCAGTATTCAACCACGCTGTTAAATTACTTTCCTGAAGCGAAGATGATCCATATAATTCGGGATGGAAGGGCGGTGGCATCATCGATAATGGGGCTGGATTGGGGCCCGAATAC
>WGFD01000020.1 GCA_015492395.1 Deltaproteobacteria bacterium
GAGTGCTATCTGTATCATCTTCAGCCTCTTGATCTTTCCAAGGGAGGCGGCCTCGTACATCCCTACGGCCTTGTTCATCTCCTTTAAAAGAGGGACGTTGTTTGCCAATATATAACTTGAGTACTGCTCTGCCTCCTTTGACACCTTGACCAATCTCTCCGCGTTGGTCCTGAAGGGCTGCCACTCCTTTTCAACCCCTTCCAACTGTCTAAGGATGGCGCCATTCCTTATGGGCCTGAGACCCATTTCACTGTCTCCATTTCTCAGTCCCAGGAGTGTCCTGTCAAAGAGGGCTACCGTCCCAAGAAACTCTTCGGCTGTCGTTATACCCCTATCGAGACCAAGCGCCTCTTTGGCCATCTTCTGGCTTAGCATCCTTTGCCTGCCGGCAAGATTTATAGTCTTAAGTGGAAGACCTTTTTTCTCCATCATAGCTACAACCTCGTTCATCTCATTGAGGAGTGGGATGTTTCTGGAGGCAAGATGACTGTATATGCTGTGCTTTTCATCGATATGTCCAATGATCCCATCCAGATTTACCATAAAGGCATCCCACATAGACTTCACCTTCTTGAGCTGGGTTAGTATCCCGGGTTCCTCGGTGGAAGGGATTCCCTCCCGGGGATCTCCCGAAATAAGGGAGTTGAGGCTTTTATCAAACAGATCTGCCGTGGCCAACACATCGTCTTTTCCCGCCTTCCCCTGGATCATAGCCATGACCTCTTTTGTCATCTTCTGGGTAAGCATCCTCTGCCTGCCGGCAAGGTTAATCACAACCCCGTCACTCTCCTGCGAGTTCACAGTCCAGAATGTGATGCCTATAATGGCTATGATAAGCGCGACAAACCCACCCATTACCAGACCTAGTTTGAATTTAACACTCTTCTTCATATCCACACTCCTTTTGCTTAATTCCATCTAGGCTTGCCCGGGGAGAGTTCCGGTCCTGCGATTCCGTTCCGTTCAGTACGTAAGTATGGGACAGTCCCATTATCGCGAAAATATATCTCCTCAAAACCTAAGAGTCTAATTACTATCCGGGTTAATCCCATGATGGACACTGCCTGCCTGTATCATAACTCTATAACATCGCCGGCCTGTTCTATATACTCCGCCGCCTGACCTCCCATGCCGGACATCTCCCTATCTCCTGCACCTGACTGCCGTGCCGAAGCCGACTCCTGTCCCATGGCGCCTGACAACTGGAGTATCGAGCTGTTCACCTCGTCTATACCCCTCGCCTGTTCGGATGACGCGGCGGATATTTCACTTATAAGATCAGCGACCTTCTTGATACTGTCCACTATGTCTCTCAACGTATCGCCTGTTTTGATAGCCATACGGTTGCCTCCATCCGCCTTCTGCACACTGTCCTTTATTAAACCCTTAATCTCCTTTGCCGCCGAGGCGCTCCTCTGGGCAAGACTCCTTACCTCGGTGGCAACTACGGCGAAGCCCTTTCCGAATTCACCTGCACGGGCCGCCTCTATCGCGGCGTTCAGTGCCAGCAGGTTTGTCTGGAACGCGATCTCATCTATAACAGTTGTAATCTCCGATATCTTTTTGCTGCTTTCGTTGATCTCCGACATCGAAGTGACCAGATCTTCAGCCACCTGGCCGCCGTCCTCGCTCAACCTCCTTGCCTCTGTCGCAAGATGGTTGGCCTGTTTAGAGCTATCCGCATTGCTGTGAACGGATGCCGTAAGTTCCTCAACCGCCGTAGATATCCGGGCCACCGCCTTTTCTTCCTGCCTCATCTTTTCGGCAAGTTCCCTGTCCGTCGAGACATCCCTCCAGCACGCAGCATAGCCTATCACCTCGCCTCCTTGGGAGCGCAGGGGATGAACATTTGTCTGAAGAATATATCTTCCCAATGGAATATCCATCTTGTGGCATGACTGAACACCCTTCTTAAGCTCTTCCAGTATCTGTCTTATCCTGGCAGGGTCTTTATGATATCTATGAATGCTGCCGCCCAGGATCTTGGTGGTATCCACGTTTTTTTCATTCTTCAGGTTAGTTTGCATGGCCTGAAGGCTCTTCTTGGCGGTATCATTCATCCAGTACAAAATATTCTCATTGCTCGCATCGCAAACAAAGATATTCTGGTTTGTTATGTTTGCCAGAGTCATATATTTGTGCATGTCTTCCTTGATATCTTCCAGTTCCTGCTTCAGTTCCTCGTTCTCTTTAAGAAGTTTCCCGTTAAACATGCCGCTCCTCCTTCCTTTAGATTCTTACGTCGCCATATGGGCTTGAACCTCTCCATGATCCACGTCATCCTCATGAACCGCGTCAAGCTCCTTGATCTCTTCATCCGTTAGCAACCTATCCACATTAAGGAGGATGACGAGTCTTTTGTCTATCTTCCCCATCCCCCGGATAAAGTCGGTTCTTATTCCGGAACTGAAAGAAGGCGGCGGTTCTACCATCTCCTGAGGCATATCAACCACCTCGGAGACCGTATCAACGATCATGCCGGTAACCTTCTCACCCATCTTTGTGATTATGACACAGGTGTGGTCGTTATACTCGATACGGTCAAGGCCGAACCTGAGCCTCAAGTCGATTACAGGGACAACGATCCCCCTTAGATTGATCACCCCCTTTATGAAATCCGGCAGATAGGGTACCCTTGTAACCGGAGTAAGTCCTATAATCTCCTGGACCTTAAGTATCTCAACACCATACTCTTCTTCGCCGAGGATGAATGTTACATACTGACCGGTGTCACCAGCAATATCCACCCCCCCGCTGATTATAGACATGACATCGCTCCTTTTTTTGTTTTATAGTAAGCTTCTCTTCACTATCCCCGCACCGTCCAATATAAGTGCTACCCGTCCGTTTCCTAATATGGTAGCCCCGGCTATACCCGTCAGCCCGTGAATGCTGCCGAGGGTCTTGATTACCACCTGCTGCTCTCCGAGAAGATCGTCTACCAGCAATCCATACTCCTTCCCATCCACAGAGATGATGACTACAAGCGCAAGCCACGGTTTCTCCTCTTTGGCCGCGATCCCCATGATACGGTGGAGCCTTATTAAGGGAACATAATCACCTCTGACATTCACAACCTCTCCCTTCCCTTCGATGGTCTTGACTTCCTCTTTTGCCGGTCTCTTCGATTCCAGGACGGTCGTTATCGGTATGATAAATTTTTCATCTCCCGTCGAAACCACCAGACCATCGATTACCGCCATGGTCAATGGTAATTTAAGAGTAAACCTTGTATATTTATTTTTTTCAGTATGTATCGTTACCATCCCGCCCAATCCCTCGATATTCCGCTTTACCACATCCATGCCCACTCCTCTGCCTGATATATCCGTGATATTGTCCGCAGTGGAAAATCCAGGTACGAATATCAGGCTATAAACCTCCTCGTCGGAAAGATCGGCTCCCTCTTCCAGCAGCCCCTTCTCCTTGGCCTTTTTAAGGACCTCTTCCCTATCCAAACCCTTCCCGTCATCTTCTACAGTGATTACCACCTTGCCACCTTCGTGGTAGGCGTTAAGGCGGACACTTCCTCCCTCCGGTTTTCCTTTCAGCAGCCTCTTCTCACTACACTCTATACC
>WGFD01000021.1 GCA_015492395.1 Deltaproteobacteria bacterium
CCTGTATCCACATCTATTCTACAGATGTCCTGACCAGATCGCCTCTCCTTATTGGCCTGCCGCTGTCTATAATAAATGCCGTAGCCGTTGTGTCCTTGACATCCAGCACTACGGCCGTGCCAAGGTCCATCGTCGGCAGCGTTATATCCCTGTCATCCGCAAGGGGATCCTGCACCTTCCCCATTTCCCTGTAAATCTTCATTATATTGCCCGCCTCAAGGGTATCGTTGCTCCCCTTGTCTACATAAACTATGTCATACTTCGCAACATTCATCTTCTTACCGGTCGTGGCAATTATAACCCCCTCTACGGATTTGCCGCTTTCCTTAACCACAACCTCTTTTACCGCCTCCTCGAAAGGAATAAGCCTGTCCCCAACCTTGATCTCCTTATATGAGCTGTCTATCAGGGCTTCGACAATCTCCCCCACGGCGGTAACACGGAGTCCCCCCAGCACAGCCGTCAAAAAACCTATCTCCTCACCGGATACCGGGTGCACCACAGTGTCCGTCTTACCTATTATGGTGAAACGGTCTCCGGTATTAACGATCGTACCTTCTTCAAAGGTTATGAAGACATAATCATTTTCAGCCATGAACATCTTGTCTTCCTTCGGTTTAACGATGACCCCGCTGGCCCTGTAATCGTCTTTAGTTATAAACCCGGTCTTCTCCATCAATGGAGCGCTGACCGTGATAATCTCGGCCGGTTCAGGAGCGGGCTTTTGCTCTTTAGGGAGTGCGGCAAGCTGCTCAGGCGCCTCGGAGGTCTTCAACCTCTCCACTGGCAGATCCGTAGGCGGCCCTCCGATCCCGACCGCCCCTTTCCGCACCACCTCTATGCCATCAGGGGTTATCCTTACGATATCCCCCGGATATATCAGGTGAGGGTTCCGTATATAAGGGTTTCTCTTCCACAAAACCGGCCACTTGAAGGGATCTTCAAGGAACCTCTCCGAAATATGCCACAGGGTATCTCCTTTATTAACAGTATAGATCTTTTCTCCATCATCGATCTTGACGGTACCATCCTGAGCAGGACACCGGACAGGAGAAAGCACCAAACCGGCCACAAGAAAGGACAAACCCAAGCATGTAATTGCTCTGTGCATCATATCCTACCTTCCTTATCGGTATTTATTTCTTTTAATTTAGCCTTCGCCTTCTCCGCGAGCGGTGTCTTTGGGTATCTTTCCAAGAACAGGCCCAGTTGCTCTATTGCCTTCCCTTCGTTCCCCATCTCGTTATAGGCAAAACCTATCTTAAGGAATGCATCCGGAACCTTGTTGCCACCTGGATACTCTTCGATGACCCTGCTGAAATCCTGGATGGCGGCTTCATAGTCATGCCGTGAATAACTGGCTTCGCCCATCCAGTAGAGGGCATTATCCGAAAGGTCATGCTCCGGGTAGAGCTGTACGAACCTTCTAAAGCCTTCCGCAGCCTCTTCGTACCTTTCATCCCAGAAGAGTTCTTCCGCCTCATGGTAAAGCTCTTCCGGCACATCGGCTCCTTCGAAGTTTACCTTCCCTTCTCCAGCCTCCTCCGCATCGCTAACCTTCACCACCTTCAACCGCCGGGGGGGAGGCAACGAAACCGCATCTCTTCCGACCATTTTTATGGAGCGCCTGTTTTCATTTACCCTCTCCTTCAGCAGCATGAACCTGTTGCTTAACTCCTCCAGCCTGACCTTCATCTCGAGATCGGATTTATTAAGCCTGCGAATCTCCTCCCTTGCCTTAATCACCATATCGTCCTTCCGGCCGTAGGAAGCGCACCCCAGCAACGATACAACCGTGAAATATACCATATATGGATATGCCATCTTCAGGTTCATGTGAAAAAAGTAAGCCCCTTTAATGGTTTTGTCAAGGGGAATTTATAAAATTTACAATTTCAGCAGCACCGGACCGGGCGCCTTTTGAAGGCGCATTCCCTAAACTTCCCCTGAGCTGTCCGCATGCAGCGGATATATCCCGCCCCCTGCTCTCCCTGAGGAAAGTAAGATACCCGTCCTTCATCAAGGTACTCTGAAACCTCATAATAGACTCTCTTTCCGGTCTCTTCATCGAACTGCCGGAAAAGGTATTGAAGGGTATGAGGTTAATACGACAATCGATCCCTCCGAGCAGCCTGCTCAGCCTCCTTGCATCATCCAGCGAGTCATTCACTCCGGCGATGAGGACATACTCTATGGTTATACACCTTCCCCCGTTGATGAGGTACTCCTTGCAGGCATCGAGCAGGACTCTCAACCGGTATCTTCTGTTCACTGGCATCAAACGGTCTCTCACCTCATCGTCGGCCGCATTCAACGATACGGCCAGGTGTACTCTGGGCATATCCCTCCCAAGGTTCCTTATCATAGGCGCGATACCGGCGGTGGAGACGGTCACCCTCCTGGGGGCGATGGCAAGCCCGCGGTTATCCGTTGCAATACTCAAGAACTTCACTACATTATCGTAGTTCAGAAGCGGCTCTCCCATCCCCATAAGCACGAGGTTGGTTATCCTCCGGTCCCGGGAGACTTCATGCATCGCGGCGCGCACCTGACCCACCATCTCCGACAACTTGAGGTTCCTGATGAACCCCCCCCTGCCCGTCATACAGAAAGAACAGGCCATCCGACAACCGGCCTGTGTAGAGATACATAGTGTGACCCTCTTCTCCTCAGGGATTACGACCGCCTCTATAATGTTCCCGTCCTCCAGTTGGAGCAGGAACTTGGAGGTACCATCCGCCGATACATCCTTGCCGACAATACTATATCGGCTTATGTAGTACTCTTTCTTTAGCCTTTCACGAAATATTTTTGAGAGGTCGGTCATTTCGTCAAAGGAAGTCACTCCCCTGTTATGGACCCAAAGGAACAACTGCCCTGCCCTGTATCTCGCCTCTCCGAAGGACTCCGCAATGGACTCAAGGTCCCGTAAATCCAGGTCTTTGATATCTTTCTTCATATTATCCTATAAGTTAACACAGGTTCCGTACCCTGGCAAGTACGGTACTCATGCAAGGGATCTTGCCTTCCGACGCTCCTTAAACTTGACATAACCATCTCAAGGGGTTAATTTCTATACAGGGCGTCAGGACAAGGCGGTATTAAGATACAACTGCGGAGCGGGAAGCAACACATGTATTCGTTCACCTGGCATCTTCACGGTGATTGACGTGGTATCAAGCTTACCTTAATGAGGAGCTATAGATGAAGAAGACAGTATCCATATTCGCAATTTTGCTTCTCGCCTTCTTCTACACCATCCATGCAGAGGCCGGAGATCAGAACAGGGGACGATGGCTGTACGAAAGGTACTGTGAAGATTGCCACGGCAACGACGGCAGCGGCACGCCATACGGCAGGGACCTCAACTTTCCCGTCAAGGACCTGAGACCGAACTATCTGCTTACAACGGATGAGATCAAACTCGTCATCAAGTATGGACTCTTCGAAAGGGAGCTATTGGACAAGGGCAAGGGATTTACCGATGAAGACATAGATGACATCATAAGCTACATAAGAACATTCGCCTATACCCCGTCACCCGGCAAAGGGAGGAGATTATACAGGAGGTTATGTGCCTTTTGCCACGGTCGAGATGGGGAAGGGGACAGGAACTTTCTCACCCCTAACCTGAAAGAGAGCAGTATAACGGATATAGATATGGCCAGACTGATGAGGCAGGGCAGACACGACACTAAGATGATCGACAAGAAGCAGCGGTTGAAGAACACCGAAATCGCCGACATCTGCAGCTATCTTCTGAGTATAAGGACAGCCGGCCACTGATATGGAAGCGCTTCCGCACCCTGTGCCCGCCGGTACAGGGAACAGTAGACGATATTACTTCTCGACCTTGGAGATCAGCCAGTAGACACCTCCAAGGACAGCAACCGCTACCACAAGGGATATTTGGGCCTGGACCTCCTCGGTCTTCAAAGATGTCACCAGGATCTTCCTTATTATAGACACGAGGGCTACGCTGACAAAGACCTTGATGGAAAACTTCGCGCCCTTAAGGTGCTTGACCTCCGTATCCACCAGCTCTATAACAACCCAAAGCATCAACAGACTGCCCAAGGTGCTCAGCAGGCCCTTCTCCAGGTTCCCATCCAATATGTGCGTGACATCATAAATAAAGAGACCGACGACCATCATGCCCATTGCAACGAGGCCTATCACCAGAATGAGGTTCAGGCCATACGAGAATCTATTCGCAAATTTGACAAGGATCGACTCAACCTTCTGAGACAGGAAGACGTGTTTCATCTCCTCTTCTATATATGAGCTCGTCAGCACATCAAGGTTGATGTCGAGTATCTTGTCAACGGAGCCCTTGAAGTAGTATCTCTCCTTATCGTTCTCTATCTCACGCTCCAGGATATCCCAGCAAAACTCCCTTACGAAGTGCATGGAGGCGTTTACATAGTGGGCACTGAGATTTACCTTTACATGGGCTGCCCCTACCTGTTCCAGCTCCATCAGGTAGCGGTTGTCGTACTCACCGGAGAAGAGGGCACTGAACCAGTCCTTTACCGCGGTCTGGTGTTTCTTTATGGTCTCCTCGTCCTTAAGGAATTTATCCGCATCCTCAAACCCTTTTATACGCTTATAAAACTCGACCGGGAAAGAATCAATGTACTTCTCCATAATAGCGGCCAGGTGCTTAAGGTTCCTGGCGTCCTTCGAAGTAAAGTTATAGTTGCTCTTTATTTTCTCGATAGTCTCCACACCTTACCTCCACGACGGGATTCCGCCATACATCCATGTACACCTGTCTCTTATAC
>WGFD01000022.1 GCA_015492395.1 Deltaproteobacteria bacterium
AAATCAGACCTTCCTTAAGTGTATAGAGCGTTTTACATCCATGATTTAAATTTTCACCTCTCTCAGGAACATGGCCGCATCCTCCGGAGGGGTGGGATTGATATAGAAACCTGTGCCCCATTCGAAACCCGCGACCTTAGTCAGGACCGGCATTATCTCGAAGTGCCAGTGGTAGTATTCTAAATCACCGTTTTTTATCGGGGATGTATGCAGGATGAAGTTATAGGGTGGTTTATTCAGTACCTTATCCATCCTCTTGTGTACGTCGGAGAATATCTCCGCCAGGTTTCTGTACTGGTTCTTCTGTGCGTCCTCGAATCTGGCTCCGTGTTCTTTGGGCAGTATCCAGATTGAGAAGGGTGTCTTCGGGGCGTAGGGAGTCACTGCGATGAAATCCCCATTCTCTGTTACGACCCTCTTCATCTGCATCAGTTCCTGCCTTATAACATCGCAAAAGATACACCGTTCCTTGTAGTTGTAGTATTCCAGAGAACCGTCGATCTCCTCCTGAACTCTCTTTGGGATTATAGGCAATGCGATGAGCTGGGTATGAGGGTGTTCGAGCGATGCCCCGGCTGCGTCACCGTAGTTCTTGAAGATCATGATGTACCTAAGGCGATGATCCTTCTTCAGGTCGACCATCCTGTCCCGGTATGCCCAGAGTATCTCTTCGAACTGCTTTGCACTTACCGTTGATAGTGTATCCTCGTGGTTCGGAGATTCTATTATAACCTCATGGGCGCCGATACCGTTCATTATGTCATATACACCATCCCCGCGTCTTCCCAGATTCCCTTCGATCCGGAGGGCTGGATACTTGTTTGGAACCACCCTTATCCTCCATCCAGGTCCGTTTTGACTGGTGCCCGGTTCCCGATATGATAGAACTTCCTTTGGTGTCTTATCCTCGTTTCCCGGGCAGAACGGACAAAATCCCCCCTTTGTGTCGGGATGCTTGACAATGAAGTCGCAAGGCCTCTTTCCCCTCTCCGTTGATATGATTACCCACCTGCCAACGATAGGATCCTTTCTCAGCTCCGGCATCGTACCTTTAGCTACCTCTCATCTTTTCCAGCGATTCTTCCTCGGTCTTGCAGTCTATGCAGTAGGTCGTAACAGGCCTTGCCTCCAGTCGCTTTTCGGATATAAGATCGCCGCAATTTTCACATATACCGTATGTGCCGTCGTCGATCCTCTTTACCGCCTCATCGATCTTTATTATCAGCTTTCTCTCTCTATCCTTTACTCTCAGGAGGAAGTTTCTGTTTGTTTCCATAGAGGCGCGGTCGGTGGGGTCCGGAAAGTTGTCTCTCTTGGACCTGCTCATCCCGCTCACAGTCTTTTCCGCTTCACCAAGCAGCTCCCCCCGCTGTTTGTTTAAAATATTTTTAAAATATTCTAATTTGCTCCTGTCCATCCAATGATTATAACCCAGGCGTATGTAGAGGTGCAAATAGATTATTCCTTCCGCAGATATGTTCCACTTTTCCCGCCACTCTTTTTTATGAGCCTTATATCGCCCAAGACCATATCCCTGTCGACGGCCTTGCACATATCGTATATAGTAAGCGCGGACACGGCCACTGCAGTCATGGCCTCCATCTCGACCCCTGTGACTCCGGTGACTCTCACGGTAGCCGTGATTTCTATCAGTGAAGCCGAGTCATCTTTACCCGGTTTTAGTGTGATATCGACCGATGTTATGTTAAGGGGGTGGCATAGCGGAATAAGATTGCCGGCCTTCTTTGCCGCCATGATACCGGCGATGCGTGCTACGCCGAGGACATCACCTTTCTTGACCTCGTTATCCAATATCAGTCTGAGTGTGGATGGGCTCATGCGAACCGTTCCTTTTGCTACGGCTTCTCTTTCTGTGGGAGGCTTGGAAGAGACGTCCACCATCCGCGCCTTGCCGGCCTTATCTATATGTGTAAGTTCCGACATATGCCGTTCGCTCAGTCACTTTCGGTTTCAACTATACTGCGTCCCTGAACGCTGAGTATGTAAAGGTCCTTGACCGCTTCGCCCGACTCATCGAATGATATCGTACCTGTAGCCCCTTCAAAACCATATATGACTTTTAACTCCTCCATGATCTCTCTCCTGTCGGTCGTCCCCTCTTTCAGCATACGTATGAACATCTTAGTTACGTCATATGCCTGGGCCTCAATTATTCCGGGTGATTTTTTATATGCATCCCTGAAACCAATCACGAATCTTTTGGTATACTTCCTCTTGCTTCCCGGGAAGAAGCCGTCTACGAAGACCGCCCCTTCTACATACTTTCCACCCACGGCTACAAGCCTGGGGGAGTTCCAGCCATTGGAGCCTAGCATCTTTATCTCTTTAACATTGTAGTATGTAAGTTGAGGCGCAATAAGGCCCACAGCCTCGGCATAATCAGGGATGTAAATTGCGTCCGGTATAATAGTAGGTGTATACTCCACGATGGTTCTCCTGCCCTCTAAACTCGTCTCCTCCTCTATTTTAAACAGATCCTTGATCTCTTTGCCGAAATCGGTCTGTCCCTCCACATAAGAGCTTCTTGCCAAGACTTCACCGCCTCCTTCCAATACCGCTTTTTCAAACTTGGCCGCCAATTCGCGGCCATACAGATTGTCGGGGTGGAGTATAACGAACGTCTTGCAACCCAGGCTATTGATGGCGTAGTCCGCAATCGCTTCGGCCTGTTCCGCCAGGGTAAGAGAGTTCCGGAATACATATCGCCCGATTTCCGGCAATCCTTCCGCCTGCGATAGGCTGATTATAGGTATCTTTATTCGTTGTGCTTGCATGGCGGCATCCATTGCCGTCTTGCTCAGAAGCGGGCCGATTATTCCTATAATCCTTTCATCCTTTGCCAACTCATCAACTGCCTTCTTGGCCAGCAGCGGGTCCCCGCCACTATCCTTAAGAATAATCTCGTACGGCTCTTCGTCTCCAAAAGCCCCGGCAGCCAGGAGAACCCCTTTCAAGGCGTCATGACCGAACCTGGCGTATTGTCCCTTCAGTGGCAATATGACACCTATGGCGTTTCCCTCTATTCCTTCTTCGCTCTTGGTAAGAATGGTGTTGATGTCTGCCAGTAATAGTTCGGCTTTTGCCTTGAAGAGGATAGATGTCCTGTAAAAGGAAAGCAGGCCTTGCAGATTGGCCCTGGCATCCCTGAGATCTCCACTCCTGAACTGGCAGTACGCAAAGCCGTACAGCGCCTCCGCCTTGAAATCACTCAAGGGAAACCTCTCCAGGATATCCTGGTAAAGGGTCTTTGCCTCGGCTATTCTGTTGTCCTTTAGATATATATCGGCGAGTCTTAGGATGGCTTCATCTGTGACGGATGAATTAGGATAATCCTGAATCAGTCTTCTTAACTGTGCAACCGTGTCCTTTCTCGGGCCATCAGTTTCTACACCTTTAAGGATGTTTTTCAGTATGACAGACGGTTCCAGTGACCATGACGACACTTCCGCATCGGTCTTAACGACACTTAAAGAAAATAAACAGGATAAGAGGAGTATTAGTAGTGTCCTGTTGATAGACATTATCCCAGAATATCCTTGACCTTGTCAAAGAAGCCCTTTTTTATAGGTGTAGTGTCCTCATGGCTGAGCCTGGCGAACTCCTCCAGCAGCTCCTTCTGCCTTCTGGTTAAACCGGAAGGTGTTTCTACCCGTATGATGACCTTCTGGTCGCCTTTACGGCCAGTATTCAATGAAGGGAACCCCTTTCCCCGGAGCTTAAACACCTCGCCGGACTGCGTGCCTGCGGGTATCTTCAGAGGGACTTTTCCGTTCAAGGTTGGGACATCTAGTTCGACTCCCAGTGCGGCCTGGGGGAAGCTGATAGGGACTTCGCATACCAGGTCGTCGTTTTGTCTCTGGAATATCGGGTGGGGCTTGACATTGATAAGCACGTATAGGTCACCTGGTGGCCCGCCATGGATACCGGCTTCCCCCTCACCGGTGAGTCTGAGACGCGTGCCTGTGGCGACTCCGGCAGGTATGTTGATGGTCAATGTAGTAGTGACCTTCTTCCTTCCAGCTCCTGAACAGTCGGAACATGGGTCTTTTATCACGGTGCCTTCACCCTTACAGGAATGGCAGGGCCTTGCAATACTGAAAAAACCGCGTTGATATCTGACCTGCCCGCTGCCTCCGCAGGTGGGGCAGGTGGTAGGAGTCGTTCCAGACCGTGCGCCGCTTCCATAGCACTTCTCACATATCGCGAGTTTTGGTATCTTTACCCTCTTCTCTGTGCCGAAGGCGGACTCCTCCAATGTTATATCCATCTCATAACTGAGGTCAGCGCCCCGCTGTCCCCGTGTCCTTGATCTGCCTACCCCGAAAAGGTCTCCAAACATGTCGCCGAAGATATCCTGGAAGTCGAACCCCATATCCGGTCCTCCGCCTCCCCCCCGGCCTACCCCTGCAAAACCGAACCTGTCGTACTTGGCCCTCTTTGCCGGATCTTTAAGGACGTCGTATGCTTCGTTTATCTCCTTGAACCTCTCTTCCACCTCCCTATCACCGTGGTGCTTATCCGGGTGGTACTTGTGGGCCAAGCGCCTGAAGGCCCTCTTTATCTCGCCTTCATCGGCCGTACGGTCTACCTCGAGCACTTCATAGTAATCTCTTTTGTTCATATAATATCCATCGGTTCTTTATTGTTACTAACTTGCCGGAAGGTTTGAAAAGATAAAACCGGCTGTATCGTTGTCTTGCAAGCCTGATTTATAGGGACACCACAACTGTACGTGTCCGCGTTGCTTCTATGTGTGCCACTGCCCCTTGATCGGCCATGTTTTGACGCTCTGTGTGCGCTTTTCTCCACAACATCGCATGTAGTAAAGATTCATGGGGTGCCGTAGAATAAAACATGCAGCTCTCCTCGTCCGCCCACTGACCTCTGAAGTTCCTGCCCATATCTCCAAGGCGGCGCAAAAGCGGAGGACTTATTCCTCCCATGTCGCCTTGGGCTCTTTGCTGACAATGACCCTCGCCGGTCTTAAGAGCCTGCCCTTAAGTGTGTACCCCTTTTGCAACTCCTTCATGACCGTTTCAGGCTCATAATCATCACTCTCCTCATGGCCAAGCGCCTCATGGAGGTTAGGATCGAACTTCTGGCCGCCGGCGGATATCTGTTCCAAGTCAAACTTTTTTAATATACTGAACATCTGACTAAGGGTCAGCTCTACTCCCTCCTTTAAGGATTCAAACTCGTTCTCCGCGTTGATATGGGACAGGGCCCGCTCCAGATTGTCTATAACCGTAAGTAACTCCTTTATTAGTGTGTCATTGGCGAACTCCCTTATCTCCTTCTTTTCCTTTTCCACCCTCTTCTTGTAATTTTCGAAGTCGGCGCGACTCCTCAGGAACTTGTTATGGTACTCTTCCGCCTCCCTGGTCTTTTCTTCCAGTTGATCTCTAAGGGCGGCTACTTCTTTTTCTAGAGTCTCTGCATCCTTTTCTTTTGCTTCCTCTTCTTCGAGGTCCAGTTCTGTCTCTGCAGAATCTTCAATGATCTCGTCTATTTTGTTCCGCTCTTCCATGACAAATGACTCCTTACAGTGATCCGTTTTGATTGGAGTTTATCTCTCTCCTGGAGAACGCCTCCCCAAGGAGATCGGCTGTGTATTCTACAAGAGGGATAACCATGGAGTAATCCATCCTCATCGGACCTATAACACCTAGTGTCCCTAGTACGTTCAAGTTGTTTCCATAAGGTGCTGCCACAAGGCTGCATCCGGACATCCCCTTTTCTCCATCTCCAAAACCGCCTATATTGACGTAGACACCTTCGCTGTTTATGCTTTGGTCGAGCAACCTTACCAGGATGCTCTTCTCTTCGAATGTCTTGAAGATCTCCTTCATCTTCTTTACATCCTCGCGGAACTCGGGCTGGTCGAGGATATTCAGCCTGCCCTCTACGTATACATTGTCCCCGGAGATGTCCCGGAATGCTTCAATGCCGATCTCCATGGCCCCTGACAGGAGCTTATTGTAGAGGTTCTTTTCCTTCTTCATCTCTTCTATCAGCTTTCGCCTCAACTCTGCCATGGTGAGGTTTTTTGCTATGGTATTCAGATAATTTGACATCTTGTCCAGCTCTGTCTGGGTCAGGTTTTCTTTGATATGGACCACCATCGTCTTCACATTCCCGACCCTCGGCACAAGTACCA
>WGFD01000023.1 GCA_015492395.1 Deltaproteobacteria bacterium
GAGATATACTATCACTCCATTCTTTCTGAGATTTCTTATATTGTTCTCATCGGCTATCGCCCCTCCGCCCACTGCTATCACACACCCCTCTTTGTTGGAAATCTCTACGATGACGGCCCTCTCCATCTCTCTAAAGTACTCCTCGCCAAATCCAGCAAATATATCTTCAACCGGCATCTTAGCCCTGTCTGCAACAATTTCGTCCGTATCTATAAAGACTGCGCCCAGCCTCCCGGCAAGACGTCTTCCTACCGAGGACTTGCCTGCGCCCATAAAGCCGGTAAGTACTATGTTCCTCATCCAGCGGACCTATAGTCAAGTCATTCTAAGTTGTCTATACAGTCACCCATGCCGGCATACCCCATGGCAAAGACACGGGCATACCCACACCTCGTCGTTAAGTTTCCTACAGGATTTCACGAAAGGCAAGGGATAAAAATGGCGCAGAGGAAAAAACGGCCATCCCGAACAGGTCCGTATTCGCTCCCCGAAATCGAAGGTCCGAAGGTCCGGTCTGAGATTAAGGCTCCCTGCGGTAAGCTGCGGGGAATGCCCGCCTGCCTGTCAATCTTGGCAGACAGGTCAATCCTGGCAGACAGGTGCTACGGAGACAGGCGCTCGCTATGCACGTTCAAGCGGATGGATAAAAACAGTACACCGCCGCAATAACAATGGCCTGCCTTATAGCCCGTCGAGGTATCTGAGATATCCCCTGTAGTTCCTCCTTATCTCGTCGATAGTGTCTCCACCGAACTTATCCAGGAAGGCATTGGCGATCTCATAGGACACCACGGCCTCTCCTACTATGGATGCGGCTGGGACGGCACATATATCGGACCTCTCAATCGCGGCTTTGAACGGACTCTTACTCCCGATATCCACCGATCTGAGAGGCTTATATAGTGTCGGTATAGGCTTCATCACAGCCCTCAACGCAATATGTTCACCATTACTCATACCGCCTTCTATCCCTCCGGCATTATTGGTCTTCCTACAGTATCCACGTCCGGTTGGCCAGAAGGGGTGGTTACCATCATTGACCTTAGCCTTGGTCCTGTAGTATATCTCGTCATGTGCCTTCGAACCCGGCAGAGAGGCAAGCTCAAACCCAAGGCCGACCTCCACTCCCTTTATAGCCTGGATACTCATCAGGGCCCGCACAAGCAGAGCATCCAGCTTCCTGTCCCACTGGACATAACTCCCCAGACCAGGCGGCACACCGAGTACTACTACATTGAATGTGCCTCCGAGGCTCTCACCCGCTCCCTTTGCCTCATCTATCCTCTTCCTCATGGCCTTTGAGGCCCTATTATCGGGAGCCCTTACATCCGACTCCTCAGCCTTGGCCGCGAGGACCTCCAGCCTCTCTGTATCCACTGAAAATCTGAGAGAAATAATCCTTGGATCAACCCTCGCCCCTCCGATCTCCTCTACCCAGCTTACCACCCTTATATCAAACTCTTCCAGAAGCCTCCTGCAGACGGCCCCGACGGCGACCCTGCTCGCGGTTTCCCTCGCGCTCGAACGCTCCAGAACGTCCCGTATGTCGTGATGCCCATACTTCATGGCACCGCAGAGGTCCGCATGACCTGGACGCGGTCTGGTCACCTTTTCAACCCCGCCTTTCCCTCCACTCTCTTCCACGGCCATTACATGCCTCCAGTTCTCCCAGTCTCTATTCTTTATGGACATGGCAATTGGGGCGCCCGTTGTCTTTCCGAACCTGACGCCTGAGACTATTTCGACACGGTCGATCTCGATGACCATCCTGCCGCCACGGCCATACCCGCCCTGCCTCCTGGCAAGGTCCCTGTCCACATACTCCCCGGATATGTGGAGGTTGGAAGGCATTCCCTCCAGTATAGCCACAAGACTACTTCCATGCGATTCACCAGCCGTAAGATACCTTAACATCCTTACCTCCAAAAAAAACGCACCCCGAAGGGTGCGGCCTATCTATGCATGCATGGCCTAGCCACCCCCCTTACTGCTCAGGATTGTGGGCGTAATAAATATCAACAACTCCGTCTGGCTGTCCGCAAGCGACTTCGCCTTAAAGAGCCACCCCAAGATAGGTATATCCTTGAAAAATGGTATACCGCTGGTCGAATCCGCTTCATCGGATACAACTATACCACCAATAACAGCTGTCTCGCCACTCTTAACTATTATCTCGGTCTCCGCCTCCTTCTTGCTGATGCTGGGAGTACCCGTAGAGCTTCTGAATGATCCGATCGAATTCCTGCTGGCCTTGATCTTCATCAGCACACTGCCATCGGGGGTTATATGCGGCGTTACAACCAGCTGCAGCGTGGCATCTATAAACTGAGTCCGTGTGCCAGACGCCGAGGTGGTTTCGAACGGTATGGAGTCGCCCTGGGCTATCTTCGCCTCCTTGTTGTCGAGCGTAGTAACCCTCGGTCTAGATATCGTCTTGGTAAGGCCCTTCTGCTCACCGGCGGATATGCGAAGATCGAGAAGCAGGGGGTCTCCAGTCAACTTCCCGAAGGAGAATCCAAGGGCTCCAAGCGCTCCCGCCGTGCCTGCAGCCGGCAGGTTCACCGCAAAGTTGGGCTGCTCGGAGAACTGCCCGCCCGTTCCTATAAATCCCGACGGAGTCGCCGTGCTGGGCGGACTCGTGGCAGTGCTGCCAAACCCAGAGCCAAACGCATCCTGACCTATACTTCCCCCTGCGGCCCCCCACTGTATACCGAGATCCCTCGCAAAGATACTCTGCGCCTCTATTATCCTCGTCTCTATCAAGACCTGCGGAGTAGGGGTATCCAGCTTCTTCACCAGCTTCACCGCCTCGTCCAGATTGGCCTTTATATCATTGATTATCAGCATATTGGTTCTGGAGTCGACGGAGACGGTCCCCCTGTCGCTGAGAACCGATTTAACCTTCGGCGAAAGCTCTTGTGCCGTGGCGTAGCTCACCGGAATAAGCTTGAGTTTCAACGGCTCCAGCTTCTCCTTCGCCTTCATCGAGGCGAGCCTAGCCTCCTGTTCCTGCTTTATCCTGGCGAGCGGGGCAACCCTCATGACGTTACCCTCATGCACCTTCCCCAGCCCCTTAGTCCTAAGTATGATATCAAACGCCTGATCCCATGGCACCTCCACAAGCCTTAAGGATATCGTCCCCTTCACATCATCCCCTGATATGATATTCAGGTTGCTGACCTCTGCGATGAGCCTCAACACATTGGTGATATCGGCATCCTTGAGGTCCAGCGATATCTTACGTCCGGTATACTTCTTCTTAGGCATGGTGGCCTTTTCTCCCTCTATTCCCTCAGCCTCTGTTTCCGCTTTATGCACAACCGCCTTTTTAACAGCCGCGTCCCTTTTCTCGATGGACAGATCCACCCATATGAGATTGCCATCCTGCTTCACCTCATATGGTGTCCTTTGGTCCAGCTTAACCAGGACTCTGACGACGTTATCGGCACCACCGGAGGCCTGAAAAGAGCTGACGGAGATAACAGGAGTATGGAGCGCCGTCGTGTCCAGGGTCTTCTCCAGCTCTTTGGGGATAATCGAATCCCACAGATCTATCGCCATAGCCCTGCCGTCCAGCGCCTCACTAATATTATAAGCGGCTTTGCCGGAGGTGGTTATGGCCACCCTCGCCTTACCGTCTACCTTTTTAAAGATAATGTCCTCTATTATGA
>WGFD01000024.1 GCA_015492395.1 Deltaproteobacteria bacterium
ATCCGCATCCGATATGCGGTTCATCGAAAAGACCGTCTCGGCCGTAAAGGATGAAGGACTTCAAACGTTGATACTCCGTACCCTGGAGAAGTACAAGTCGATGACCGGATAGGAACGCCCAACTAGCCGATTCGCGCCAAGCTGTCTTCCGGACGGACGTCTATAAGCAGCGGCTCCTCAACTACGATTCCCGCTTCCATAAAAGACGCCTCCACCATGAAGAGCACGGCCGTCTTGCCCTTTGACGGATATATCAACCGCAGCCTCCTCGGGATCAGGCCGTTCAACTCCAATACCGACATGACCTCTCGAAGGCGCGGTGCCGGATATATGTAGCAGACTCTCCCATTCTTACTTAACAGGTACCGGGATATGGCTACAAGATCCGTCAATGAACCCGACAACTCAGTTCTGGCTATCGCCCTCTCTTTGATATGACTCACCCTGCCGCACCCCTTCTTGACATACGGGGGGTTGCTCAAGATAAGGTCGAAGCTTCCCTCTTTAAACATATACCTGAGTTCCCTGTAGTCGGCATGCAGTAGTTCGACCTTATCAGCGGCGCCTCTGTTAAGCGCCAGATTCCTTACGGCGAGGTTGTAGAGACTATCCTGCACCTCAACGCCAACCACCTTGTTTTCGATATATGCCTTCTGGAGGAGGAGTAACGGGATTACACATGAACCGGTACCTATATCGATGCACCTCTCGCCGGGACTTATAGGCAAGGCAAAGTCCGACAAAAAGATGGGGTCGGCGCCGAACCTATACCCTCTCCTGGCCTGGATAATCCTGTAACGACCGAGTTTCTCGACCGTCTCTCCGGCTCCAATGGCATGCATCTCATATACGTGAGGGTAACTATTCCAATGGGTTGATGACCAGACCGGTCAGAAGCTTGGGATAAAAGTATGTCGTCTTCTGTGGAAACACGTGACCGGACTCCGAGACCCTCTTCATCTGTTCCATCTTAACGGGATTAAGGATGAAGGCCAACTGACAACCTTTCTCTACCGCATCAAGCGCCTCATCCGCATCCTTCTTATATAGTAGATTCTCCTGCCGCGCCTGCGCCTCTTCACCTATACCCAATATTTTATCAAGTACAAGCACATGGAGCAAAGTGACATCCAGATCCCGGAGAACCTCAGGCACCGTTCCACCAAGCTCAGTGCGGACCTTTTCCCTATCCCTTAACGTCAAAGCAAAATATGAGTTATTCCCCCTGAGAGCGAGACCAAAGGACGGCGCCGTCACGCCCTTCTCCTCAATACTGCGTATAAGCCTCTGCCGTGCCTCCGCTTTCCTCCTGCCATCGAACTCTATCTCTTCCATATCAAAATAGGACGAACAGTCACCAAGGAACTTCCTTCCATCCAGGCCGGAGAGGCCATGAACAACCCTGTGGGTGGGCAGTATGGTCATGCCGCAGTCATCCATATTTGAAAAGTACATCATTACATAGTTTTCAGGCTCTCCACCGGTCCACTCCGAAGACCTCTCCCTGACGGCATTCCTGTAATTTATTGCAGTCTCGTACCTGTGATGCCCGTCGGCGATATAGACAGGCTTACCTGCCATAGCCTCCGTAACGGCCCTTATCACGGACTGTTCACTTATCCTCCACAGCTTATTGGTCACTCCATCATCATCGGTAACGTCCAGAAGTGGCGGAGCGCCGATACTGTCTTCTAGGATGCCGTTTATCTCCAATCCAGGCTGCGAATAGAGCGAGAATATACAGCTGAAATTTGCCCTGCAGGCCTCGAGAAGCTTTAATCTATCCACCTTCGGTCCGGAGAGAGTCCTTTCATGGGGGTAAATGCCGCCTTTGCCAAGCTCTTCCAGCAACACCCTCGCAATAAATCCCTTCCTTGACCTGCTCTCGCCGTTTTTTAATGTATATGTCTGAACATAGAAGTATATGGATGGAACACCGTCCTGAATGAGCATACCCTCTGAGCGCCACCTCTTCAGGTCCGCGGCAGCCCTGGTATACCTGTTGCTCCCGGTAGTATCATCGTCACAGGTCTTTCCAAGTATCAGTCGCACGATGTTATTAGGGTGTCTGTGGTACAGCTTTTCCTGGAGCCCGGATGAGATGACATCATACGGAGGCGCCATAACCTCACTCATATCCTCGACCTTATGCGGATTGTACAGCAGGCCCCTAAACGGTAGAATCTTTGCCATTCGTCTCTCCTTTAGATACGTGCTCCAAAACGTGTCAGAGATGGTAACAGCACCGAATAGCTTTGTCAACTTCTTCACATTTCTATTGACATAAGGATGGACAATACATCACCATTTATATTTCAATAGTTACAAATAATGACGGTCTTTCAGGACACTACCATCCAACAATAAACCATCATAAGGAGGTTGAAATGGGATTGACTGACAACTTCAAAAAGCAACACAAGGAGTTACTGCAGACCGCAAAAGAGATCTCGGATGTTCTGGACGCCGAAAAGCTCTCGCGAAACGCCGGTAACGCGCGCAGCCTGCTGTCGAAGCTGGCCGGGAAATTGACCGTCCACCTCTTAATGGAAGACAGGTCGCTCTATCCCAACCTTCTCAAACACTCGGATCCCAATGTTCAGTCATTGGCAAAGAGGTACATCGACGAGATGGGTGATGTAAAGACGACCTTTGAAAAGTATTCAAAGAACTGGGTGACCTCATCCAAGATCCAGGACAACCCAGATGGGTTTGTAAGGGAGACGAAGGGGATCCTCGACGCCCTTGCGAAGAGGATCGAGAAGGAGGACAACGAACTATACCCTGCCGTCGACAGGATCTAATACCCACAGGGAGAATCGAGCTATACCTTGAAACTCTCTATACTCTCTTTCAACGACATCTCCTGCGCACCGAGATCGCTGGCCATCCTGTCGAACTCGGCGGTCTGAATGACGTTCTTCTCGGTCTCCTGTTCCATGAGCTCAATCGCTCCCATTATGGTCTCGAACAGCCTTCTCTGTTCAGAGGTGGCTTCCGATATGGCTTGCATCTTTTGAGCCACATCGGCTATAATTTCGGATATGTACCTGCTCTCCTTGGACTGTTCCACCATGGACTGTTTTACCTTTAAGGTGATATCCTGCATATCTTCAGCAGAACGCGCTATCTCCTCAACGGCGCGGTCCTGCTCGCCGGTAGCCTTCTTTATCTCCTCGACCATGATATTGACCTTCTGAATAGCCTCAAGCGTCTGATTCACACCCTTCGTCTGCTCCTCTGTGGCCCTCTCTATCTCCTTAGCCATCTCAAGGGAACTCTCCGAAGTGTCTATTATCTTGGAGAGGGCCACTTCGGCATCTCTGGATAGACTGACACCTTCTTCCACCCTTGCCAGGCTCTGACCCATAGAATCTATCGAAGCCGCGACCTCACTCTGCACCTGGCTTATGAGGCTCCCAATCTCCTGTGTGGAAGACGAAGTACGCTCAGCCAACTTCTTTATCTCCTCCGAAACGACGGCAAACCCCTTTCCATGTTCCCCAGCCTGCGCCGCCAGGATGGCGGCATTAAGAGCCAACAGATTGGTAGTATTGGCTATCTCATCTATCACACCTATTATATCTCCGATCTCCTTAGATCTATCTCCAAGCTTCCCTATAACCTCAGCTGTCGTAGTCACCTCTTCACGCACCTTCTCCATGCCGTTCCTGGTCTTGTTAACAGTATCCATTCCCAGATTCAAGGCGCCCTCTTTGGCCTTTTCCGCCATATTCGCCTGTTCCCTGGAGTAGATGTTCACCTCTTTTATGCTCGCACTAAGTTGAGCGGCGGCCGAGACTATCCCTTCAGACTCCTTATAGAGTGTATCCACACTATGCGCAACCTGCTTAAGATTGGCGGCGATCTCGGTTATGGACGACGATGTGGCTTCTACCGAAACTGCCAGATGCTCCGTATTGTCCGCGACCTCAGTAGTTGTGGCGGACATCTCGAGCGCAGAGGCCGACGCGTTTTCGGATCTCTGCAGGAGTTCCGCCGCATCATCGGCCACTGACCGTATAGAGGTATCCAGTTCTCCCACCGAGGCCGTAACCTCTCCCATAACCTGGAACTGCGTCTGGGCAGATATCTGCATACCCTCAGAGGCATCCCCTATCCTCTGTGATGTGGAAGCAATATTACCGGAAACCTTTTTTGTCTTTGAAATTATTGTCCTCAACTTGTCGATCATATTCCGCATGGCGGATAGAAGAAGGCCCACCTCATCCGTGCCTGTTCCCTTCACATCAACCGTTATATCACCGTCGGCCAGCCTGTTTGCTACAGTGACAGCCGTGTTAAGTGACGTGTTGATACTCTTTGTAACAACGTAAATCAAGACATAGATTCCTATGAGGACTATACAGAGCAGAAATATCAACAACACCAAGGCCGACCTGGCCCTTCCTCGAAGGTGATCCGAAAATGCCTGCATATCGCCGGAGAGCTTGTCTTCAACCTCCTTTAACAGGTTGATCTTTCCGGTTATCGTCTCGAACCAGTAGGAAGGGTCCACCCCAAACCCGCCCCTCTTCACATTATGCAATGCGACTCCTCTCATCCTGCTCACCTCATCCGAGAGAAACCCCTTCAGCTTCTGTTCATAGTACTCCCCCTGCTCGGGTGTGGCGAACGAGAGGAATACATTCAGATAGGTCTCCTGGGCCGCCACGACAGTGGTGAACTTTTCGAACATCCCCTCCTCGAACCTGTCCGCAGCAAAGGTGCCGCTCAACACGGCACGTTCTATCCCGGCCCTCTCCTTGCCCAACAGGAAGTTGACGTAAGCGGCCGTCATGGTGGCTACCTCAGTATTACTAGTCAACCTGGACATATGGGCGATAACCTCCAAGAAAGATGCGTTGGTCTTTGAATAGTAGTCTATAACATCCATGGTTCCAATCGCCAGCCTGTTCGCCGCTTCTCTCTTCACCTCTATCATACCGAGATCATCCAGCGCTTTTTCTATGTTAGACTTGAATTCCGGACCGAAGGTGTCCAGCGTATACTCCTCAAGAAATGATTTCAAGGACTCGATCCTTTCATCCGTTCCGGCCCTCTGAGATTCCAACTCCGACGTAAACTTGACGCCTTTACTGCCGGTGAAAAGGGCAGTCGCCCCCCTCTCCTTCTGCATTTCATGGACAAGCGCGCTAATCTTTACGGCGAGCCTCGATGTCATCTGCAACGCACTCATCTCATGGAGCACGCCATACTTATCACGAAGCTCACTTGCCGAAAATATACACAGCGCGATAATCGGC
>WGFD01000025.1 GCA_015492395.1 Deltaproteobacteria bacterium
TCGCTAATATCTTTGTGCCTTGCAGATTCTTTAAATAGGCATGAAGCTCAACAATATCTGAAGGAACATCAATGACTGTGATCTTATTCGATTTCTTTGTCATTCGGGCAATAGCCATGTTCCTGATAGACCAATCTATTGCAATATAGTGGTCATAAATGTTATCTTTCATGCGGGTCTCCTTTCTTTTATGTTAGTTTTAGTTTAACCGCTAAGCAAACTAACATATTTGAGGCTTTGCCTCAAAGGAGACCTTCTTTCTCATTTTATCGGGAACGAGACAGCGCAAGGATTACTGTGGAATCGATCTCCATGCTGAGGAGCATCCATCTATGTATCCTAGACCAGGGGGTGATGTTGTTTATCACCCGAGTGCCGGCAAGAGTGTTAAGGTCGATAGAGGACTGATCGATCATTATGACGAAATACAGGCCCGACTGGAGTGGTACATCTCGAAGAGCTTGAAAACACAGAATGCGAAGTGCCGTCCGCAAGGGATCGGCACCTCCCAGTCTTCATTGGGAGTTCAGCCTTATTTCGAACTCCGGGGCGTTCAAGATGTGCCTTTTAACAGCGCAAAGGTCCATGGATCGTACAATGGCGGCTTCATGCTTCTTCGGAAAACCGTCCGGCAGCTTCAGATCGATGGTCATCTTCCTGTAACGCTTAACCTCAGGATCAAAATCACACGTCATTGTCAGCGCCATGCCATCGGTAGGGATGTTCCTGGCTCGGCAGAATTCCAGTGCATAGCCCCCTGCGCATGTCGCGATCGAGGCCAGGAACAGACGGAAAGGTTCAGGAGCCGACCCTTCACCTCCCTCCTTAACCGGCTGATCCGTCTTAATGATCTTGTCACCGATCTTGGCGTCCACCCTTTTGCCGCCGGGGAAGCTGACTTCAACTGTTGTACTCATCCTAATAGGCCTCCTAAGCATGATATGAATCGAAGTACTCGCCGCAGCAAGCTAGAGGGGAACTTCGCACGTGATAAACGGTTATTCTTTCATATTCGCTCCTTAAATCCACAGAAAGCCGTGGAGAATGCCGACCCGTAGCGGTAGCGCCCGCCGGCCATGCCCCTGCTGTTCACAAATCTCGCCTGCACACCCCTGCCCCGTTCCACTTATCTACCAGGTAGGGCTTAAGGTCTTCAAAGCGTTGTGCGTACTCCTCTATGACCCCTTCGGCCTCTGCATTAGTCATCTCCTCCGTACTGTTTATGAAGGAGGCGACATTTGCATAGTAGAGGGGTGTCATCGTGTTGACCAGCTTCACCCTGTTCCTGGGCCACTGGTGGAATGTCGACGCAAAATCATATAGGATGCGCGCCCAGAGGTCTATATCCAATCGAAATTCATCCGGCTTCGCCTTCTTCAGATCTTTGATGCACCTCAAGTCATCCTTGTTCAGAATCGACTTCCAGAATGAGGCGAACTGGCTGCAACCTATCTTGAAGTTTTCCACCAGCCCCTCTTTATCGACCGGGAAGGGCTCCGGCTCCTCTTTTGGCCCCTCTCCGATGATTTCAACAGGTGTACTCCCCTTGACCCTCTTCCACTCCTCTTCATACTTCTCCATGAGGCCGAACATGGTGATTACCACCTCGCGGAACATTGGTCCCAGGGACTCTCCGGGGTCCTTCTTCCCGTGGAGCTTAACTCCGAGCCTGGCCTGGCAGAGGTGGTATCCCGCCGTAACGGCCACGGTGGTCATCCATATATCTATACCGAACGTCGCCACATCGGTATCCCAGACATCCTCTTTTAGATATGTCTCGGCCAGAGGCGTTGAGAAGCAAAAGTCGCCCCCAATGGGCTGGCGTATGCGCTTACCGTAAAGCATGCGAGTCATGTTGTAGGCTATATTGTTGGTAATAGTGCCGTCGTACTTATAGCGGCTGTAGAAGGGGGCCACATAGTCGTATTCACCCGAGACGACCGGTGAGGCAAGCCTGGAAACCCAGTCAGGGGTAATGGAACGGAGGTCCGCGTCAATGACAAGGGTCGCCCTTACCTTAAGATATGCGGCCGCCTCGAAGATGGCCCGCATGGCTGAACCCTTTCCCGGGATACCCCTGTAAATCTGGACGAGCTTCTCGGTAAACGGGTCAAGGTCCACTTCGTTAGCCACATCCCTCGTATCGTCGGTTGAACCTCCATCCGAAACCAGTATCAGCACCCTCATGTCAGGAAAGGTATCTTTAACGCCGTGCGAGGCCATCTTCATGACGTGACGGACCGTATGATCATTGTTATAGGAGGGAATACCTATGAGAAGGTCCGCCCGTCCTATCTCCTCGAGACGTTTGATGGTGTGCTCTCTGAGGGCGGTAAAGAAAGACATCTACTCTCCTCCTGTCAGGAGATTTTGGAACAGGCAAAAAGCCGCATTTTATCAGCTTTGGCCGTAAGCCACCTCCAAGACATCTTCAAAGTAATCGACAAAATGAGGTACTATACCTTTGCGTATATATTGAGGAAGCTCCCCGAAGTCCTTCTCGTTCTCCCTGGGAAAGATCAGCTCGTATACGCCGACCCGCCTCGCGGCAATAGTCTTCTCACGCACCCCGCCTATTGGAAGCACCTTGCCTGTCAGGGTCAACTCTCCGGTCATAGCGATACCACTGCGCACCGTCCTCTTTATTGCAAGGGAGTGAAGGGCGAGTGCCATCGTGATCCCGGCGGAAGGACCGTCTTTAGGTGTCGCACCGGTCGGCACATGGAGGTGGATAAAGTTTTCATCGAAGAATGACTTCTCCGCTCCCCCTCCGCTTATGAGGGAGCGGATGAAAGAATACGCTATCTCCGACGACTCCTGCATCACCTTGCCAAGCTGCCCGGTCTGTTTAAAACCACTCGCTTCACCCTTTATTGCCGTCGCCTCTACATACAGTGTGGCGCCTCCAAACTGTGTCCACGCGAGACCCAGGGCAACACCAGGGATACTCCGTTCGTAGAGCTCTTCCGACACGAAGATAGGCTTACCAAGAAACTCTTCCACGTTTCTAAGGGTGACGGAGAATCTCCTTCCCTCGCCTTCAGCCTGCTTCAGGGTCACGTGGCGCATGATCTTCTTGATCTGGTTCTCAAGACCGCGCACACCGGCCTCCCTTGCGTACCGGTCGATTATGCGCTCCAGCGCTTTATCAGAAACACGCACCTCTCCCGGTGTAAGACCGTGCTCTTCGATCTGTCTGGGTATAAGGTACTTCTTCGCAATTTGAACCTTCTCTTCGAGTATGTAACCGGGCAACTTGATCACCTCCATCCTGTCAAGGAGCGGCCTGGGGATAGTATCGAGCTGGTTTGCGGTGGTAATAAAGAGTATCTTCGACAGGTCAAAGCGAACATCCAGGTAGTGGTCAAGAAAGTCCCTGTTCTGCTCCGGATCGAGGACCTCCAGGAGGGCCGAAGCCGGATCTCCCCTGAAACTAGTACCGATCTTGTCTATCTCATCCAGCATGATAACCGGGTTTGATGTCCCCGTCCGTTTAAGACTCTGTATGATCTTTCCCGGCATCGCGCCGATGTACGTCCTCCGGCGCCCCTTGATCTCCGCCTCATCGACCATACCACCGACAGAGAAACGAAAGAACTTCCTGTTGAGGGCATCGGCGATCGACTGACCGATAGAGGTCTTCCCTACACCAGGAGGACCTACCAGGCATATGATAGAACCGGTAACCTTACCTTTCTTTATTATCGTACTGATAAACTGGAGTATCAGCTTCTTCACGTCTTCAAGGCCGTAGTGGTCCTCGTTGAGGATCCTTCTCGCCTTTTTGATATCCAGCCTGTCTTTAGAGTATATCCCCCAAGGGAGTTCCGTCAGCGTCTGCAAGTAACCCCTGGTAATGTGAAATTCCGGAGAACTCGTCTCCAGGATTTTCAGCTTTTCCAGCTCTTCCCTGACGACCTTCGACGCTTCCTTCGTAAGCTTAAGATTCTTCACTCTATTCTCAATCTTTTCGATCTCCGATGCCTTATCATCCTTTTCAAGGCCAAGCTCCTTCTTGATCACCTTCAATTGTTCCCTCAGAAAGAACTCCCGTTGTTGCTTCGATATCTTCTCTTCGATCTGTCTCTGAATGTCCTCCTGCAAGTGGGAGAGTTCTATCTCCTTTTTTAGCAGGACAAGAAGCCTTTCGGCCCGCTTCTGAAGATCGAAGGTTTCCAGCAGATTTTGAAACTCCGCCGCCTCGGATGTAATGATGGATGCAACAAGGTCCATCAAGGCCCCGGGCCGATCCTGCGATATCTGGGACATAATAATCTTGAGTTGCTCTTGGAAGATGGGGTTCATCTTAAAGAGGTCTTTCAACGAGGATATGATGGACAGGATATATGCCTTAAGTTCATCACTGGGCTTGACTTGCGGTTCATCGTGGTATTTGACCTCCCACGTCAAGAAGGGATCCTTTCTTGCCGTCCGGACATATGAAAAGCGCTGCATTCCCTGGGCAAAGACCTGGATAAAGTCGTCTGTCACCTGTAAAACCTTGTGTATCTTCATAACCGTACCGACCTTGTACAGCTCGGACTCGAAGAAGTTCTCCTTGTCCTCCTTCTTGACCATCACAATCCCGAAGAAACGGTTGTTCTCTTCATAGCTCGCCATTATGGTCTTGATGAACTTCTCTCCCGAGAAGGGGATCGGCAATGTCAGGCCTGGGAATACCGGGCGTATCAAGGTAGGGATAATACCGAGCCTGGTCGGCATCACCTCCGAGGCAAGCACCAGTCCCATAGAAGACAGGTCCCCCTCATCCTTTTCTCTACCGGCCTCTCCCTTGCCTCCTTTGATCAGATCTTTCAAAGACACGTCTGAGACCTCGACAATGTATTTTCAGACGGGCGCTACCCCGCCATTCTGGTATCTTAACCCGTATCACCCCGCTTTTCAACCATACAGGGAACCCCCAAATCCAACGCTTATATTACGCTCGCTATGCATGTTCACAGTCCGCTACCGCTCGCCCGTTGTATCCTTGATCCCAGCCATGTCAACCCTTCAGGATCCGACTGTCGTGATCGGTGATATTGCCTTAGCATCCTTGACAACCAAACGGTTACTAAGCCGGGCGTAGTCGGCAACGGTGAGAGTCTCTCCTCTGGTTCCCGGATCTATACCACTATCTGTCAAGGCATCTCTTATCATCCCGGAAGAAACCCCGAGGGTCTTCAGGGCATTCCGAATGGTCTTCCTCCGCATCCCGAACGCGGCTTTAACAACCCTCTTAAATAGGCATGGATCACTTACCTCATGGCTTGGCCTTTTAAGGATATCGAACTTCACCACCGCCGAATGTACCTTTGGAGGCGGGTAAAAGGCCGTTGGAGGAATATAGAGTTCCACGCTTACCTTCGCAAGGAGTTGAGACAATACGGAAGTAACGCCGTAATCTTTGGTGCCGGGAGAGGCGGTGATCCTGTCCGCCACTTCACGCTGAAACATCAACACCAATGTTGTAAAGATATCTCTTTCTTCAAATATCTTGAAGAGGACCGGGGCGGATATATTGTAGGGAAGGTTGGCAACCATCTTAAGCGGCGCTCCCTTGCGGGCGGCAATGGAGGCATATGACGTCTTGAGCGCGTCTCCCCGGATGATCTCCAGGTTTCCGGCATCCTTGAATCTGGTCTTCAGAAAGGCCGGAAGACGGTCGTCCAGTTCAATGACGACCGTCTCAGCGCCTGATTTGATCAGCTCTTCCGTCAGTATACCCAGTCCCGGCCCTATTTCAACTACCGTATCCCATTCACTCAGCCCAGCCGAACCGGCTATCCTGGAGGCCACTCCCTTGTCCGTCAGAAAGTTCTGGCCAAGTCTCTTCCTAGGAAAGATGCCGCACGACTTCAGTTGCTCCATGGCATTTTTGGACATCGAACTACCCCGCCACTCCTCTTTTTATCTCGCATAACCGAAACAGGTGCCCCTCCTAGCCAGGCTTACCATGGTCTCATTGACGACACCGCGATTAAGCATAAGCACCTCTACTCCTCTCATGACCTCTCCCGCGCTTATGTCCATACAGTCCATGGTCTCGCAACCTTCTTTTCTCCAACATGGCGAACATACCAGGTCTTTTCGCACCAACCATATCCCGTCTCCCACAGGAGAGCGCTGTATATGGTCATTTATACCGCACCATATCACCACGGCAGGGACTCCAACGGCAGCGGCAAGGTGAACCGGAAAGGAATCATGCCCGACTACAAGCGTTGATTCCTCCATAACGCCGGCAAATGCCCCCAAAGGTATCTCCGGAGGCAGCTTCAGACATCGCTTCAACATATTCCCCTCATCATAGGCCAAAACCTTTATCCCCCACCTCTTGGCAATGGAATCGACCACCTTCTGCCAATCTTTTATATTCCAACGCTTCCTGTGATTATCGCTACCGGTATGTATGAGCACAAACCTCTCACCGCTCTTCACGCCGGAGTTCTTTAAGAGGTCCCTTCCCATCTTCTTGTCCGTTTCAGGGGCGACGAATGAGAGAGACAGGCTCTTCTTCTCCAGGGGAACCCCGATCTCATTCAGCAGATCCTTCAGGCGGTCCATATCATGCACACCGGTCCTGTAAGGTACAATTCTATCCAGCAAGAAACCGAAGCCACCGGCAGAAAAACCCACCCTGTACTTCACCCCGCCCATGAACATAAGCGGTATCGAATTAAATGGGTAAGCCCTCAGAACCAGCCCCAAGTCATACCCTTCACGTTTCAACCTTCTACGTACCGTGAATAAGTCCTTCAGGCCAACCCACATTCTTCTTAAAAGGCTTCCAGTTCTGGAGTGAGCGATGGAGTCGTAGGTTATAAGCCGGTCGACCGACCGGTTGTCGCCGACTAGGGCGGCGGCCCAGCTTCCAGCGAGGAAGTGGATCTCTGCATGTGGATATCTCTCTTTAAGCGGGGGCAGTATGGATGTCGCCAGCAGAACATCCCCCATGTGGTCTATCCTCGAAACCAGTATCTTATTCACCTCACATGGCGGATCCGCCTGGGAAGGCCGCCTTATAAGATATCCAACGGAGTCTACTATGCCCTGCAGGAAGGCACATAATCTCCCGCTAAAGAGATATGTTCTACCCAAGATTGCTATCATCCACTACACTTATACACTCCTTGCGGCCATGAGGACTTTGGGGGGATTGAAGCTCCCTGCGGCAATCTGCGGAAAATGCCCGCCCGCCTGCCTGTCAATCCTGGCGGACAAGCGCCGGCGCCACGGCAGTCAGGCGCTCGCGATGCATCTTCAATACAAAAATGCGGATTGACACCATCCAACCTCTATATGTACAAAGACACCATGGAGATAGATGCGGCGCCGGGGAAAAGGCCCGAACCTCTCCGGCAAGGGACTGGAGATACGCCGTTTATCGCATATCTCAAAGTTGCTTT
Source organism: Deltaproteobacteria bacterium (assembly GCA_015492395.1). Lineage (GTDB taxonomy): Bacteria > Desulfobacterota > GWC2-55-46 > S146-70 > S146-70 > S146-70. The sequence goes on from WGFD01000025.1 coordinate 7,410, forward strand.
CAGGACGCATTGACAGCTCCGCTAAGAGTCCATCTGCCTCATTGCATTTCACCCCCCGGTTGTCAGTGTGCGCAATCCGTCGCAATGTGCATCTAAGCCGGCCTCGCTCTTCGGGATTATCGCGCCCCGTGCATGGAGTTTATTACCGGAGGGTCCCTGTTCTCTGTATCGCGGGTTCATCAACTACTCTTCGGCTTCAGGTTATACCGTTCCACCACCCTGTTTACGATCTCTTCCGCCTCCTTCACATAGTCATCGTGTATGTCGACATCTATAACGAAGTCATCGGGTTCTTCATCCGACGTGTGCTTGCTGTAAGGTATATTGCGCTTCATGAATTCATTCAATACCTCGAACCCTATCTCTATAGGTATGGAAAAAAACATCCTTTCCTCCTTTCATCATTTATCGGCAATGTTACCACAGGCGCATGTCCGAATCCAAGTGAATAGGCGGCAAGTTGAAGAATCCGCTGTTAAGGGTATTCTCCACTCACTCACCTATAATCTTCACCAGTACCCGTTTCTTACGCCTGCCGTCAAACTCACCGTAAAATATCTGCTCCCAAGGGCCAAAATCCATCCTTCCCTCCGTTATCGCCACGACAACCTCACGCCCCATTACCTGGCGCTTGAGATGCGCATCACCGTTATCTTCACCTGTGTTATTATGACGGTAATGCGATACCGGCTCGTGCGGCGCGAGTCCCTCCAGCCACTTCTCATAATCATACAGCAAACCACTCTCATCATCATTAATAAATACAGAAGCGGTTATATGCATGGCATTTACAAGCACAAGCCCCTCTTGAACCCCGCTCTCTCTCACACAGGCATCAACCTGCGGAGTAATATTGACATATCCTCTCCTTTCAGGGATATGAAACCACAATTCCTTGCGGTAACTCTTCATGCCGATCCTTTCGTAACGTGACACCATCCTGCTCTCAAGAAGCAAACCCAGGGTGGCGTGGTATATGG
>WGFD01000026.1 GCA_015492395.1 Deltaproteobacteria bacterium
GATACGGGTTATCCAGAGAAGGGCATACGGACTAAGAGACGAAGAGTACCTTCGGCTGAAAATCCTTACGTGCATGCTCAAGGAGATATAAAATGACCCACACTCTTACGCGAAGAGCCATAGTTTTATCACCTGAGGTATGAAGGAACTTGTAGTCAATGTACCGGCAATGATGCCAAGGAGTGTGACGGTATCCATAGAGTTATTTTATAACATCAAACCACCGTCATTACCATAGGTATATTAGGTCATGACCATGCCACTTACACTTGTTACACTTGTTTCTGTTGACAAATGCAATGCCGTGCACCTACAATAAACGGGCCATGAGGAAGATCATCCCATACTTGATCATCCTGGCCGTTTTTATCCCATCCCTCTCCAAGGCCGGTGGTTTTGCGTCAGCCCCATCAAGAGGGGACGGGGCTGTTACCAGGACTATAGTAATAGATCCCGGTCACGGTGGAGAGGACAGCGGAGCGGTAGGACCGTCCGGCACGAAAGAGAAGGACGTCAACTTGGCCATAGCTAAAAGGCTCTTCAACCTCCTTTCCAAGAGGCCGGGGGTGAACGTACTGCTCACGAGGACAGACGACACCTTTGTCCCACTTGCCGAAAGGACCGCAATCGCCAACAAGATCAGGGCCGACATCTTCATAAGCATACATGCCAATGCGGCCTCCAGGCGTAAAGCCGCCGGTGTCGAAACCTACTTCCTGAGCCTGGAGGCATCCGACGATGAGGCGAGAAGGGCCGCCGCCTTCGAGAACGGCGTCATAAGGCTGGAAAAAGGGTCCGCGGACAAAGAACCTGCCGATGATCTCAAGGCCATCCTCTGGGACCTGACACAGGCTGAGAACCTCAAAGAGAGCAGTAAGCTGGCAGAGATCGTCCAGGAGAGGCTGAGTGATACTATAGACGTTGAACCAAGGGGGGTGAAACAGGCGCCGTTTATCGTACTGGTAGGCGCCACGATGCCTGCTATACTCGTAGAGGTAGGATTCATTACCAACCCCGAAGAAGAAAAGAAGCTGTCTTTAAATACATTTCAAGATAAGATCGCATACTCTATCTTAGAAAGCATAGAGAGTTTTGAAGGGCTCCTCACCGTAAAGATGGGGTTACTGATGGAAGGAGATATAGATGGCGCGCTTGAGCAAAAGGCAAAACGATGAGTTGAGAAAGATATCCATCACCAGAAACTACCTGAAGTTCTCCAGGGCATCCAACCTAATCGAGATGGGAGATACGAAGGTCATATGCACGGCCACCTGTGATGAGAGCGTTCCCCCCTTCTTAAGAGGGACTGGAAAGGGCTGGGTAACCGCGGAGTACTCCATGCTGCCCAGATCCGGCTCCACAAGAATAAGAAGGGAGTCATCCATCGGGAGGCCAACCGGACGTACCCAGGAGATACAGCGCCTGATAGGAAGATGCTTACGGGCGGTGGTCGATCTTGAAGGGCTTGGCGAGAGGACCATTCTTATAGACTGCGACGTCATCCAGGCCGACGGCGGCACCAGGACAGCTTCCATCACAGGCGGATTCGTTGCCCTTATGGACTCCATAAGGATACTGCAGGAAGAGGGACTGCTCCAGGCCATCCCCCTCTTTGACACTGTGGCCGCGGTGAGTGTCGGAATGGTAAATGGCAGTCCGCTGCTCGACCTGGACTATCTCGAAGATTCCAGCGCAGAGGTTGACATGAATGTTGTAATGACCGGCGCCGGGAAACTCGTCGAGGTGCAGGGGACCGCGGAATCCACCCCATTCAGCAAGGCTGATATGGACAGTATGCTTAAACTGGCGGAGAAAGGGATAAATAAGCTCATCGCACTGCAAAGAGAGGTGCTCGGAGACATGGTAATATAAAATTATGCCTGCTAAAGTAACAAAACTGGTCCTTGCGACGAGGAACCCAGGCAAGGTCAGAGAGATGAAGGAGCTATTGGGAGACCTTGCGGTGGAGATAACATCCCTGGACGGCTATCCGGCCGTCCCGGTGCCTGAGGAGGACGGAACGACCTTTGAGGATAACGCGCTCAAGAAGGCCAGACTGGTCATCCGGTATGTCAATCTGCCGGTCCTTGCCGACGACTCAGGTCTTGAAGTCGAGAAGTTGGGCAACAGGCCCGGGATCCATTCGGCGCGCTACGCGGGTCAACATGCCACAGACATGGAGAACAACATCAAACTCCTCAGCGAACTCATGGGAACCGATATGCAGGACAGGAAGGCACGTTATAGGTGCGTGCTCGCCTTCGTCTTGCCATCGGGAGAGGAATACACATTTGAGGGAACCTGTGAAGGACTTATCGGACAAGAGATGAAAGGCAGCGGTGGTTTCGGTTATGACTCACTCTTCTACATCCCTTCATTAAAAAAGACGATGGCAGAACTCCCGCCGGAAAAGAAGAACGCCATAAGCCACAGAGGGGCGGCTCTGGCTAAATTCAGGAAAAAGCTCCGGGAATTAAACACAAACAATTAAGGCTCTTCGCGTAAGAGTGTGGGTCATTTTATATCTCCTTGAGCATGCACGTAAGGATTTTCAGCCGAAGGTACTCTTCGTCTCTTAGTCCGTATGCCCTTCTCTGGATAACCCGTATCTTATTGTTCAGCCCTTCGA
>WGFD01000027.1 GCA_015492395.1 Deltaproteobacteria bacterium
GGATGGGTTGATACAGCACTACAGGATAGGGGAGGATAGCGGTATAAGTGAGACAAGACAAAAACTTAAGATGGCGTGGCTTTCCAACTACCCCGACCACCGTGATTTCACGATGGACCTGAATAAGGTCCCAAGCGGACTAAAAGGGCCGCTGTAAAAGGATCCGGTGAAGGAGATGTTGAAGAAGGTAGGTGCCGTAGAAGGCAAGAAGGTGAGCCTGCCTGCCGTCGTGGACCTGACTGGATGGTGTCCTCCCATTGAGGATCAGATATCGGATCCTGTCTGCGAACGCCGGTGTGGGGCTCGTTGAGTACTATGAGAGGAGGGTCTTCGGCAAGCATATAGATGCCTCCAGGCTCTTTTTGTACAAGGTGACCCGTAATATACTCCACTGGACCGGGGCTACCGGCGCCTTTCTCAGATCGACTATGGCGGCTATGACGCTCTTTGGTGTGCCTCCTGAAGAGTACTGGCCGTATGAGACTTCGGAGTACGAAAAGGAGCCGTCTCCGTTCTGCTATGCCTTTGCCCAGAACTACCAATCCATGCAGTACTTCCGGCTTGACCCTCAGGGTACACCGAAGGACGTGCTTCTGAAGCGGGTCAAGCTCTTTCTCGCGGGCGGATTGCCGTCGATGTTCGGTTTTACGGTATACAGTTCCATAGGGCAGGCCGGGAACGACGGGAAGGTCCCGTTTCCGTGCAACGGTGAAAAGATCCAGGGCGGACATGCGGTTGTGGCGGTCGGTTATGATGACAGAATAGAGATTCATAACGGTATCTGCGGTTCGAAGACCAAGGGGGCGCTGCTCGTAAGAAATTCCTGGGGCACGGGTTGGGGGAACAAGGGCTATGGGTGGTTCCACTATGGCTATGTCCTCAAGGGGTTGGCGGTTGACTGGTGGACTCTATTGAAGAACGAGTGGATCGACACGGGTTGCTTTAAACTATAGGCGGTTTTACTTGCCGGGATAGCTGTGATTTCACGACTTCGCTCTTCCCGGCTCTTGAGCCAGTGGCGGAGACCGAGCGATGGCGGAGGGTATGAAGTCGGCCAAGGCACTTGAGTTCAAAACCGGCGGAATAGTCTTTCCCTCACCGGTTGACTGGCGTGATATCTTTATCTACTTCCTTTTGGTCGACCGTTTCGACGATAATGACCGGTCCATTCCCGGCTTCGAAGACTCTTCCGCTCCCAGGGAGCGGGACCCGGAAGAGGGCAAGGTCTTTCAGGGTGGGACCCTCAAGGGGGTTATCCGCCGGTTGGACTATATCCGTGGCCTCGGTGTGAACGCCATATGGCTGAGTCCGGTCTTCAAAAACAGGTGGAAGAAGGATGACGCCTACCATGGTTACGGCATACAGGACTTCCTGGAGATAGACCCGAGGTTCGGTACCAGGGAGGATTTGCAGGTGCTGGTGAAGGGAGGCCCACAGGCGGGGAATGTATGTCGTCCTAGATATTGTAATCAACCATACCGGTGATAACTGGGCGTATCCCGGAGACCATCCCTACTACTACTGGAAAAGCGCCCCCGGGCCTTTCGATTTCGGCTACTGGAGGGAGGTTGATCCCTCGGCAGGCCTCCAGCAGGATGACGGGGTCTGGCCGAAGGTATGAGCGGTTCAGGGACCTATACACAGACCATGGTGAGTCCGGCAGGTACTTCGTGACCTTCGTGGATAATCATGATCAGATGTCCAGGCCGTACCGCCGGTTCATGCACGGGAATCCGTTTCCTGCCCAGGCGGTGTTGGCCGTCGGATATCTCCTGACCAGCCAGGGTATACCCTGCATATACTACGGTACGGAGCAGGGGTTCGACGGGGGCGGTGATAATGACAGCTATGTAAGAGAGTGTATGTTCGGTGGCCGGTGGGGTGCATTTGACAGTACCGGTCGCCACTTCTTCAATCCGGCGCATCCTCTGTACCTGACCATCTCCAGGGTGGCGTCTATCAGGAAGGGAGAGCCGGCGCTGCGTTACGGGAGGCAATACTTCAGAGAGATCTCGGGTAATGGTATAGACTTCGGATACCCTCTGGACGGGGAGTGTATGCTGGCATATTCGAGGATACTCGACACCACCGAGATCCTTATCACCATGAATCTGGGGGGCAGGGAGAGAAGCGACCATGTTACGGTGGACTTTAACCTGAGTTCCGCCGGGAAGAAGATGAAAAACCTCATGGATCCAGGGAAGGTAGTAACAGTGGAGAGGAGGGGAAAGAGGAATGCGGTGCATGTCCAACTGAAGAGGCATGAGATGGCCATATGGAAGGCCATGTAATTTTGATTGCCATTTCCGATTATAAGAATATATACTTGATAAACCCGTAAGAAGCCCGAACTACGGCCCAACGGCGGAGAGGTCCGGCGCGAAGCCGGTCCGTATCCCCCAC